>NZ_JAIUMX010000099.1:0-13722 GCF_022565315.1 Cyclonatronum sp.
CCCGGCCCGGTGCGTTAAAATCAACCTCTGAGCATAGCTCCGTGTCAGCCGGGGCAAGTCCGGCATCGGGGTGGTCACACCCCGCCCGTTCGCTGCGCTCACCCGGGCACCCCTCTCAAGAGGGGACTTGCGCGCATCGGGGCGTGGATGGGTATCGGGGTTTTGGGCAGGTATTTTTGATGTCGGGGCGGGGTGTGACCTTCGGAGCCTCGCCCCGGCCCGGTGCGTTAAAATCAACCTCTGAGCATAGCTCCGTGTCAGCCGGGGCAAGTCCGGCATCGGGGTGGTCACACCCCGCCCGTTCGCTGCGCTCACCCGGGCACCCCTCTCGAGAGGGGAATTGCGCGCATCGGGGCGAGGATGGCACGCGGATTTTTCGGATTGGGCCGGATTTGCGCGGATTTGCGCTGATGTTTCCTTCCACCCGCAGGCTAATAAAAGCCTATGAGTACGGAAATGCCCAAAAAGCAGCAAACCCACAAAGCTGCCGCCAATCCAGCGCTTATGAGCACGGAAATGCCCAAAAAGCAGCAAACACAACGACCCGTAGCCAATCCTGCGCCTATGAGCACGGGAATGCCCAAAATGCGGGAGAATCCCCTCTTGAGAGGGGTGCCCCCTGCACAATGGTGGCCGAAGGCGGCCAAGCCGAAACACCCCAAAACCCCCAAAAAGGGAAAACCCCATCGGGGCGGGGTGTGACCTTCGGAGCCTCGCCCTGGCCCGGTGCGTTAAAATCAACCTCTGGGCATAGTTCCGTGTCAGCCGGGGCGAATCCGGCATCGGGGTGGTCACACCCCGCCCGTTCGCTGCGCTCACCCGGGCACCCCTCTCGAGAGGGGAATTACGCGCATCGGGGCGTGGAGGTATTTCGGGGGTTCCTTGTTTTTTGCTTCCTTTTGCTGCTGATTGTGCCTGAATTTGCGAATGCTGCCCCATCACACGCCGCGCCCGACGATACCGATGAGGTCGTGCTCATTTTTAGCTATCCTGCGGTCGGGCGGGTGTATGTTACGGCCCTGTTCGATTACAATCAGAATGAACTGCTGGTGCCGGTCACTGAATTGTTCACCCTGCTGGGTATAAATTATGCCCGCGGGGAGACGCAGCGGAATGTGATTGAAGGTGTTTTTCTTACTAACGGCGAGCGCTATTCGATGAATTTCGACAATTTCAGCATTATGAAGGGCGGGCGGCGCTATGAGTTTGATGCGGAGCGGATGCTGGCCGGTGCGCTCGATTTTTACCTCACTCCGGAGGTCTGGCGCGAGGTGTTCGGGCTCGATTTCACCTTCAATTTCAGTGCACTGAGCCTGTCGCTGCGCACAGAGCGGGTACTGCCGATCGAGGAGCGCCGGCAGCGGGAGCAGGCCCGGCAGCGCATAGAGGGCCTGGATTTTCAGCGGCAGTTTAACCCGCTGCTGTTTCCGCGGGAGCGGGCTGTTATCCGCACGGGTTTCCTCGACTACAACCTGAGCGGCTCAAGCCTCATCAATGAGCAGCGGCAGAATTATGCGTACAGTTTTGTGGGCGGTCTGGAATTTCTGGGTGGCGATCTGCAGGGCTCGCATGTGGGCGGCTACACCGCCGACGGGCAGTGGTTTAACCGCACGAGCAACTTCCGCTGGCGCTATGTGATGCCCGATAATCCCTTTATCAGCACCCTCACAGCAGGTCAGCTGAGTACGGGCGGCATCAACTCGGCTCGCATCCGCGGGCTTTCCCTCACCAACGAGCCGATCGAGAGCCGGCAGCTGTTCGGTACCTACGTGCTGGAAGGCAGGGCCGAGCCGGACAGCGAAGTCGAGCTCTATTTCAATAACCGGCTGCTGGAGTACACCCGGGCCGACGGCCTCGGGTTTTACCGGTTTGAGATACCGCTTCGGTACGGTACAACCCGGCTTGAGACCCGCATCTATACCCCGAGCGGGGCCATGCAGGTGAGCGAGCGGCAGGTGCAGATCCCCTTTGTATTTCTGCCGCAGGGGCAGGTACAGTACAATATGGAAGGCGGGGTGCTCGATCAGACCTTCGGAGCCCGCGGCACCAATCTGGCGGCACACGGAAACGTAGCCTACGGGCTCAACAGCTGGCTCACCACCCGCGCGGGCCTGGAGTACAACGAATTCGAGAGTGAAGTGCCCAACCTCTACGGTTCGCTTTCGGCCCGCGTATTCAGTCAGTATCTGGTGAATATGGATGTCGTTCCCGGCGCCTTTTACCGGGCGCAGAGCAGCGTAGTATTTGCCTCAAGCCGCAGCATTGCAGCAACCTACACCTATTTCGACGGGGAGTCGCGTTTTAACAGCCGCCGGGCTATCGATCAGCTCAACGGTAACCTTTATACCCCGCTGCCGCTGGGGAGCCTGAATGCGGGCATCCGCGTATCGGGAGATGTGGTGCGCTACAGCTGGGGCAGTGAAACGCGGGGCTCGGGCGACCTCTTTTTCAGGTTGCTGGATGTGAACCTGCGCTTCAATTACCGCAACACCCTCATTCAGAGCGGCAGTAGCCTCAGCCGGGGCAACGGTCAGTTTACGGCAACAGGCTCGTACACCATCCCCCGTCAGTCCATGCTTCCGCGGCCTTTCCGCAGCGTATTTCTGCGGGGGTCACTCGTTTATGATGAACGCACAAGAAGCATCCGCTCGGTTGATGCGCAGCTTTCCCGCAATATCGGCCGTATAGGCCGCTTTAATGTGGGCATGACCCGGCAGCTGCAGAACAACATCACCATCGTACAGGGCGGGCTGAACCTCGATCTGGGCGGGCGGGTGCGCTCTTCGACGGATTTCCGCGGGGCTTCGGGCAACTATAGTGCGCGGCAGGCGCTGCGGGGCTCGGTCGGTTTCGACGATCATGCCGGCTACCTGCAGACAACCGACCGGCAGCAGGTCGGGCGGGCTGCGGCCTCGGTGCTTCTCTTCATCGATAATAACAACAGCGGTACCTATGATGAGGGAGATGAAATCCTGCCGTATGCAGCCGTACGGCTCGACCGCTCTGCGAGCAGCCGGGTTGGGGGGGATGGGGTACTGCGCCTCACGCAGCTGCAAAGCTATTTCCGGTATAATCTGGAAATTAACCGAAACGCCATCCCGCATCCGCTGCTGGTTCCCGCAATGGATAAATTCAGTTTTGTGGCCGATCCCAATCAGTACAAACGCATCGAAATTCCGTTTTACCGCTCAGGCGTAATCGACGGCAGTGTGCAGATCCGCCGGGCCGGTGAAACCGAAGGTCAGGGCGGGATGCGGCTGTTACTCAACGGATTGGATAATAATTATTCGGAAGTTATCCGTACTTTCTTTGGAGGCGGGTTCTATGCAATGGATATTCCGCCCGGCCGCTACACGCTTGAAGTAGATCCCGGGCAGCTGGATTTCCTCGGTTTAGTACCGTTCGACGGGGTAACCGAATTTGAAATCCGTTCACTGGCTGACGGGGATTTTGTTGAGGATATTAATATTATTCTGGTTCCGCCGTCAGAAGCCTTTGTACCGGTTACGGCGGAGAGTATATTGGAACAACAGCTCTTTGAGGAGCTCAGTACAGAGTTGCAGCAAGCCCTTAGGAATTATGTACTGGCACAACAGCTGATTTACACGCAGGATTTCAGGGCCGCACTTCGGGCTATTGATGCTTCTCTTCGTATATTTGAAACGGATCATGCAATTGCTCTTAAAGGCACGATACTGCACCTGCTGGGTGATCGTGAAGAAGCACGCAGGCACTGGCTGCGTGCCAATGAGCGAAACCCCGATATTCTGATCCCTAACACAGAGTTACTTGACCTCATGATGGGCACAGGAGGGCAGCGATGATGTTATTTTTGGATGGCAGATCAACACATGATTCCATGATTATCAGACCAACCGTTACATTTTCAAAATTACGCATGTTAAAGCGAGAAAAAAGAAGAAAACGTCGGTTTTGGATCGGCATTACTATTGTTGTGGCATTGTGGGCGCTTATTATGGCACCTGCCATTATTTTTGGAGCGGCAGCACCGCCGCAACAGGCCGGTGAAGCAGCCGCTGCCGATACGCTCAGCCCCCCGCCTCTTAGCCTGCCCATTGGGGCCGGTACGCAAGCTGAAGGCAGCCCGGTAGTGAGCGTAGCAGCGGCTACTGCCCTTGAACGCTCCGAACGCGAGCAGCGCCTTGATAACCTCATTCAGAGCGCTATGGCCAACTTTTTCGACCCGGGTACCTTCCTGGTTGATACCAAAGTAAACCTGGAGTTTGTACCGGTACAGCGCCCCGAAGGAGAGCGGCCTGCGGAAGGCAGCAACGGGCGCACTACCATACGCGAATCCCTGCCCGGCCTGCCCGGCGTACCCATGTACCTGCTGCGCCCCCTTGATGCACCCTCCGACGGCAACCTCACTGAATTTACCCTCGAGCTGCGGCGTATTGAAGTGAACATGCTGGTTGATGCGGATTTCACCTCTGATGAAATCAACTTCGTAGATCAGCTCATCCGGGCAACAGCCAAGATCGATGACTCCCGGGGCGACCGGGTTACCATCACCCGCTCGGCTTTCCCGCAGCGCCGTACTGCCGATAGCGGGGCCTTAAGTTCACCTCCGGTAACAGGCCTGCCCGATACCTTTCCGGGCACCGGCGCCCTTACCGAGCGCCCGCCTGTGCCGCCTATGGAGCTGCCCCTGTGGGAGCAAATTCTGGAAGAACCTGTTTACTGGATCCCGCTACTTATGCTTTTCGGGATGCTGATCGGCTTTCTGATCTGGCTGCTCACCCGAAACCGCGATAAAAAGAACGAAGGGCCGCTCATTCGCCCTGAGGCACCCGCGCCCGCGCCCGCCCCTCAGGCCGGCCCCTCCTATATCGAACCTGCCCTTCATCCGGATACCCTCGCCCGAAGAAAACGTGAAAAAGAGAAGCAAGAACAGGCCCGGGAAGATGATTATGCGACCTACCTGCTCGAGCAGATCATGCAGTACCCCTCTGAGATGGCCAGGCTTTTTGAAATGTGGATGAAAAAAGAAGGCAGCAAAGGTCTCACAAAAGCCGCACAGATGCTGTTGCTTACCGATGCCAAGCTCGTACGGGTGCTCAGGCCGGCCATGAGCGAAGCCCGTTTCGAGGAACTCAGCAAAAAGGTCGAGGAAACCACCGAGCTGCCGGGCGAAGAGGCCATGAAAGAGCTCAAAAACCTCTCCCGCTACCTGAAGGCCCGCACAAAGGAGAACACCGTGAGAAGAGGCCTGCGCGCGCTCAACGATTTTGATTTCGTACAGCACGAAGACGACGACCGCCTGCTGTTGCACCTCATCGACTATGAGCCGCGCGAAATTGCCGTGATTCTCAGCCATCTTGAAAGCAAGCGCGCTGCCCTTATGCTGCGCGAATTCGAGTCAGAGATTTCGCAAAAAGTGATGCTCGAGCTCCCCAAGGTGAAAAACACCGACTACGAAACCTACCGCAAGCTGGCCGAAGATTTCTTCAACCGCATCAGCGCCGATACCGATGAAGCCCGCTTCAAGGAGAGCGACGTCGCAGAAACCGTGAAGCTGATCGAATCCCTGCCGCTCAACAAACAGCAGGAGCAGAGCGAGCGCTTCATGAACGATGAGAACCCTTATGCGGCTGCCGTATCGAGCCGCATGATCACTTTTATGACGCTCTCGGCAGTGAGCGATGGGGTGATTACCGAAGCGATACAGCCCATCGGAACCGAGCAGCTGGGGCTTGCCCTCGCCGGCATGGATTCAGAAACCGCCTTCCGGCTTATCCGCCTGCGGCCTGAACGGGAGCAGATGGTACTGCACTCCGAAATGGAAAACGCGAGCGTAGTGAACGAAGAAAAGATTGCTGATGCCAAAAACCGCCTGCTCAACCTCATCCGCATGACGGCCCGCAAACAGCAGGAGTCTGGCATGTAAAGCAGAAAGGAAAGGAAAGGAAAGGGTGCGGAGTTCAGTTTAGTTTAGTTTAGGATTTAATGGTTAAAGGTGATGCGCGCCTTGCTCGTTGACTTACTGGTTGATTTTGCTGCACCTGCAAGACCTTGCCGGGTTAAGGACTGAACCGGAGAAGATTGATTTCGGGGATAATCCGGATCAGGAATCACTATGGAACAGGGATCGCAGGGCAGGGCCCACAGCTGTGCCGACTGTCAGCAGTTTTCCGTGCCGGGCAGTTCCGGGAATAGGTTAGCCTGAACCCCGAAACCCGAAACCCGAAACCCGAAACCTGAAACCCGAAACCTGAAACCCGAAACCCGAAACCTGAAACCTGAAACCTGAAACCTGAAACCTGAAACCCGAAACCCGAAACCCGAACAGGAGGAGCGCAGCACGCAGCACGCAGAAATACGCGGCTGCTGAGGCACTGCAAGCCCGGCAGGCTTCCGTTTTGCAAACCTCAAAATCAGCCGATGCTCTTTTTAGTAAACCTTCTTTTTTTAGAATAAACACCTGTATTTATGTCAGATACCAGCCCTGTTACGCAGTTTTTTCTGCTGATTGCATTAACGGCAGCCTTGTGCCTTGCCGGGTGCCGGAGTTCAGGCAGTACAACAGCTGACCCCGCTACCGGACCTGATGAAGAGCTGCTGCAAAGCCGCACCTTCGAGGTGACTTCAGAAAGGCCGCAGGCAGCTGAACCGCCGCCGCCCGGAGAAGAGGTGCGGTTGAGCACCCGCTTTGTACAGGAGGCCTATGCCGACTACGCCCGCCGAACCAATGCAAAGCTGACCTTCTTTTTTCAGGCGCAGCAGCGGTATCACGAAGGCCGGTATTCCGAAGCCCTCACCCTCATCAACCGGGCGCTTGATATTAGCGAAAGTGCGGATGCCCTGGCAATGAAAGGCCTCATCTTTGCCGGACTGCGCGCCGAAGCACAGGCCATCGAATACTGGCAGCGCGCCGTTGCACTCGACCCTGATGTATTTGAAAGAATCCTGCTACCCCGTGAAAGAAGATAAAATGACGATATTCAACACTGCGCGCCCATCCGAGCACCCCTCCGCGTGCACCACCGCGTTGAAACACGGAGCTAATCATGGGCTTCCGGGTTTGGTCCCATCCCGTAAAAATGACACACTGACACACTGACATACTGACACACTGAAAAATGCGCATTTCCTGGGCAACCCTAATCAGCGTACTGCTGTTCGGCATATTGTTAACGCTCTCCGCACTACAGACGCTGGATGTAGTGCAGATTATTCGCTTTCCTGCCGTCTTTGATTTTCTGAATCTGCCAAGTGTGGGCATTGTAGTTGGCGGTGTGATGCTGCATGTGCTCATATCCTATCCTTACCGTGAAATCCGCCGGGCGCTTTTTTCTTTTCTGTATCTGTTTTCCGAAAGCGGTCTTGACCGGGAAACCTTCAAAAACGACCGCCGCCGTATTCTGGAATGGCACCGCATGTACCGTGATAACCGGAACAAAACCCGCAAGGAGCTCTCAGAGCAGCTCACCAACACCTTTGAAGGCTACGTGTTCACCCTGCTAAATACCAACTACACGCGGGAAGAAATTACGGATATGGCTGAAATCAAGATTGAGGAGCGCTACAACGACAAGGTGCAGACCTCCCGGGTTTTTCAGACTATGGGAACAGCTGCTCCGGCCTTCGGGATGCTGGGCACCCTGCTCGGCCTCATTATCATGCTGGCCAACTTTCAGGATGCCGAACAGCTGGGGCTCGGCCTCTCCTTCGCCCTTATGACAACCCTCTACGGGCTTGCTTTTGCGCACCTGCTGCTGTTTCCGCTTGCAACCAAATTTAAGGTGATGGCACAACATCAGTACTTCAGGGAGCGGGTGATGCTGGAGGGGATCCTCATGCTGCACGAAGGCAAAGCGCCGCTCATGATACACGACAAACTCGGCGCCTTCATCTCAACCCTCAACGACGATATGAAAGACCTGAACGTACCCCGATGAAAAATGGCGTCCGCTCTTGGCCGCCATCGCCCTCGCCCCCATGAAACACAGCGCGATTCATGAGCCTGCGCGTTGATTTAAGCACAAATGACACACTGACATACTGAAATACTGACACACTGAAAAATGCGTTTCCGCCCCACAGATGATAATGAAGGTTTCACCAACGAAAGCTGGCAAACCAGCTTTTTGGATATCTTTATGCTTTTGCTGGCTTTCTTTATCATCCTGGCAGGACTTGCCCGCTACGATATGCGTATTTTTGATGACGATGCGCGCGGGTTGCGCTCTATCATTCAGGGTACCATGCGGGTACAGACCCCCATAGACGAGCTTCGGGCGGATATTCAGCTCGCACTGTCGGATGAAATCGAAACCGACCGGCTGATGATACAAAGCGACCGCGACGAGATGCGCCTGAGTTTTACTGATGCCCGCTTTTTTGAAACGGCACGGGCCGAGCTGCTGCCGGAGGGCAAAGAGCTGATCGACCGCATTATGGAAGCGATGGCGGAGCTCAAATTTTATCAGTATTACATTGATGTGGAAGGACACACCGACAACCGGCCGATCAATACGCTTCAGTTTCCTTCCAACTGGGAGCTCTCAACGGCGCGGGCGGCGAACATCATCCGCTATTTTATGGAGCGGGGCTTCGAGCCGTCCCGCCTGAAAGCCAGCGGCTATGCCGAAACCAGGCCCATTGTGCCCAATCAGGATGAGCTCGGCAACAATCTGCCCGACAACCAGGCCCTGAACCGGCGGGTTGTCGTCCGGATCTATTACTAACCGCCGTTAGCCGCCGCCGCTTCGGGTCGGCCGGTATTCAATTGCAGGTTTAGGCTGCTGCCCGGCGGGCGGTTTCATTCCGGTTATGCCTGCAAGCGCTGCAAAAAAAAGCTGCTGCAGCCTTCCGTACGGATACGGAGTAGCTGCAGCAGCCGGAGTGGTCATCCTGAATATCTATTAAAAAAGAAACGGTTAAAACTTAAGGAGCTGGGGGTGTCAGAACCAGGTTGGTGTTCGGAAACAGCCACCACGACTGGTTCGTTGTACCTGCACTCTGTGCCCAGCCAATGAAGAAAGGATACGCATCTGAAATCATCACTTTTTCCTGAATAACCATTGGCTGAATAAGCGGTGTAACCAGCAGGCTCATTCCCCACGGCAGGTTGTTTTCATCGCGGTAAAAGGGAAGAGGTAAGGAAAAGCTGTTGCCGGCCTGCACAACCCAGGGGGTTGTAGTTGAATTATCTTCGCGGGTGCCGAACCACTCATTCGAGGCTGCTTCTGTAGGAGGATGGCCTACACTGTGAATTTCCCGACCGCGGTTGGTAGCTGAGAACAGGAAGAAGTGAAGCTGAGGAAGCTGATTGGCTGCCAGGGAGGTATCCCAGTCAAAGCCGAATGACCATACGGTAGGGTTGGTATTGAAACGCGGCTGGAAGGTAGTCCACTGAGAGCTGTTCTGATTCAGGTTCGCAGAGATAATTGCGGTGTTGCTTGCAGCAGGGTCGTCGGTAGCGTCGCCGTCAAACAGAATGCTGTTATCGGGCAGATATACGCGGTTGTTGTCGGAACCCCGTAGTACCTGAACACCGAGGCCGTAGGTCAGGTTTGCACCGCGGGCGAGGTAGGTAACCTCCACTTCAACGCGCTCAATCCGGTTGTTTGCGTTTCTGAAAAAGGTCTCTTGTGAGAAGAAAACAAAATCGTTGAAGTCGAAGTCGCCTGTTCCGGGCCAGAGGTCTTCAAACATGTGATACCGATGGCTAATTGTAAAAGAAGAGAGCAGGCCTGCATCATCATCGTTATTCAGCAGGGCAAAATCCGGCATATCTGAGGCTGAGCGGCTGGCAGCAATATCAAAATTTATCTCAGCTGATTCAGCCTTAATGGTTTTCGAGCTGCCGCTTGCGGGATGAAACAGCACAAGCTCCTCTATAAAGTCAGGAAGAATTTCGGTGTAGGAAATACCCTGCTCTGTTATATTCAGACGGGAAAGTAACGCACCGTCGGGGTAGCGGACTTCCATCATGGTTCCGGCAAGAGACTGATCAGGAAATTGAATTTCAAGATCGATAAACAGATTGTTAGACCATGTGAAGTTTTCAGATACCTTCAGATTCGGAAGAGTAGGTTCTTCGGAATTTCTGTCAGAGGAGGACTGGTTTATATTACAGGCGCTCAAACCCGCAATAATGAACACAATGAGTGCAGTTTTTGTAAGATTCGTTTTCATAGAATGTTAATTTGGGGGGGGGGTAATTCGGCTGTTTGATTGCCATTTGTTGTGCACAGTTAATTTGCATATCACAAGCAGTTATACTGATTTTTTGTCCCTAAGCGCATTTTTATCAGTACCTGTACTTATTTATTTGCAGCTTAATAATAAGTCAGCTTTTAAGGCTATCCACCTCCTTTTCGATAAACTGCTGAAATTTATCGACCAATGATTGTTAAATGCATCATTAAGTAAACTGAGGCCAGATTTGGGTGTAAGGGTTTATATGTATTTGTTCTTTTGTGGGGGCTTAATCACACAGAGAAACCGGAAGCGAACAGGGTAAGAGCAAAAACGGGGGGAGTAAACCCCATATTTATTGTGGGTTACGGGTTTATCTTATAAAGCTGCTAAACTGCCGGTGATGGCGGGTTAAGATGAAATAACACCGGGTTCCTGCCTGATTTTTGTGTTAGATAGATGAGCGTCTGAGAATCGTCTGTACCGGACTCCCCCTCCCCCAAAAAAAAACGGCAGCCAAGGCCTTGATTCCCTAAACCGATTCAGCCAAAAACGGAGGGTGCATTTTATAAAAAAATAGGTTTAATTGCGGAGATACGCTTAAATCACTGGTTTGAGCTCCCTACAATCATCATGTGTACCAACAAACTTGTTTATGATATCATACTATATCAATTGGAAGTCTCTGATTCTTGGTGCTTTATATTTGTTTGTCCTGCTGCCGGCTTCGGCATTGGCGCAGGAACAGACCGAATGGCACGAAGGATATATCAAGATAAAACTTGCCCCTGATGCAAATGCATTATTACAGCGCAGTGCTTTAGCTGACAACCCGCAGTTAACCGGTATCGAAGCCGTGGATGCACTCCATCAGCAGTTCAACGTGCTGAGCATGGAGCAGGTGTTTGTCACCGATCCGCGTTTTGCCGAGCGGCACCGCCGCCACGGCCTCGACCGCTGGTTCCGCATTCAGTTTGATTCTTCCGCTACGGAAGATCAGGTTGTAAGCAGCTTCAGCGCCCTGCCTGAAATTGAAGTAGCTGAAAAAATTTATGTGCGGCATCTTATTGCAGACCCCGTAAGCTCTCAGGAAATTTTAGAAAACCTTCAGGTTTTCGATGATCCCCGCCTCGGTGAGCAGTGGCACTACAACAACACCGGTCAGAGCGGCGGCACCCCCGGCGCTGATATCAGCCTGTTTCAGGCTTGGGGCCTCGAAAGAGGAAGCCCGGATGTGATCATCAAGGTGATGGACTCCGGTATCGACCTCAACCATCCGGACCTTCAGGGTACCTTTTGGGACAATCCCGTACCGGGACCCGAAAACGGTTTCGACGGTGATGTGCACGGCTGGAACTTTGTAAACAATACCCCGAACATTCAGGATCAGAATAACCACGGTACGCACGTATCCGGTACGATTGCGGCCCGGAATAACAACGGTATTGGTGTTGCCGGTATCGCCGGCGGCGATGAGAACGGCCCGGGTGTCAAAATCATGACGGCGCGGGTATTCTCCGGTACCAACGATCAGCCGGGCGGTTTTCCGCAGGGTTTTGTGTATGGTGCCGATAATGGTGCTGCCATTTCCAACAACAGCTGGGGCGGCGGCGGTTTTTCGCAGGTGCTTAACGATGCGATTGCCTACTTTATCGAAAATGCCGGCTTTGATGCCGACGGAAACCCCTGGGGGCCTGTACAGGGCGGTCTGGTTTTCTTTGCAGCCGGTAACAACGGTTCATCAACCCCGAGCCAGCCGATTGCTTCCAATCCGAATGTGATTGCGGTTGCTTCTACCGGTCACAACGATCAGAAAGCCTGGTATTCACAGTTTGGCGACTGGATTGATATTTCCGCGCCGGGCGGTGAAACGAACAGCGTGGCTAATCAGGGTGTACTTAGTACCACGAGAAACAATGGTTATGCCTTCTTTCAGGGTACCTCAATGGCATCCCCGCATGCTACCGGCGTAGCGGCACTTATTGCATCCAAATTTCCGGGCATCACTGCTGAAGAAATTTACGGCCGCATGGAGTTCAGCGCTGATGACATCGAAAGCTCACTTGCCCCGCAGCATCAGGGTCTGATGGGTGTGGGCCGGGTTAATGCCTTCCGTGCCCTTGAAGTGGATGACGGCGTAGCTCCGGCTGCGGTTACCGATCTCGGAACCGTCGGATTTCCGGCCGAGAATTTCATCACCCTTACCTGGACCGCTCCGGGCGGCAGCGGCGATGAAGGTCAGGCTTTTGCCTACGATATGCGCGTTTCCCAAAGCCCCATCACTGCGGGCAATTTTGAAGATGCAGAGCAGCTTTCCGTGAACCGTCCGCTGGGAGCCGGCACTACGGAAGTAGCTGAAATTACAGGTCTGAGCCCGCAAACGACCTATTATTTTGCCCTCAAGACCCGCGACCTGTTCGGTAACATCAGCGATATTTCAAATGTGGTTGAGGTCACTACCGACGGCTCTCCGGCCATTGCGCTGAGCGCCACACAGTTCAGCAGCGATATTGCGGTTGGTGATACCGAAGAGCAGACGCTCATCATCACCAACAGCGGCGAAGGCCTGCTTTCATTCGTGTTCCCTTCCTTCCTTCAGAATGAAGCCCTCACCAACGAAAACGGTGCCCTGCTTAAGTCTGCGGCTGCCTACAGCCCGACCCCGGCGGATCACCGCCTTGCGAGCCAGCGCAGCATCATCGCTCAGTACGAAAGCGGCAGCCTGCGCAACCCGAACCGCTATCAGCGTTCGGTTATTGAAGCCTGGCAGCAAAGCCGTGCAGGCGAAGTGAGCCTTCCGAATGACGCTCTCACAAGCGATTCCGTAATCATTGAGTTTGAAGACCTCACCGCAAGCGGCGGTAACTTTTTCAATGTTACCGATGAAGGCTACACCGGTGAGCTTACAGCGGTTCGCGGTGATTTTGTACTCAACAGCGGTGCGACCTCCCTTTGGGCAAGTGATCTTGCCGTACTCTTTACAACGGAAGAAACTGTGAGTCAGTCAACCGTTGTGCTGCAGGTGGGTGGGTTTTCAGATTTTGGCCCTTCAGGTACCCGCATCAACTGGGGCACCGGTAATTCAGGCGCGGGCACACCGGTGAACACCACCATCACCATCCCTGCTCCGCTCGAAATGGAGGGCCTCTATGTGTGGATCGGAAACGGCTGGGCAACCGGCGGTTCCGGAACCTGGAACGGCCTTGTTGAGCTGATTGGTGCTTCTGATTCACCGGGCTTCATCAGCAGTATTTCTCCGGCATCCGGCTTTATTCCGGTAGGTGAAACAGCTGAAGTTACCATCACCTTTGATGCAACCGATATTGTGGCCGGGGTGTACGAATCATCAACACGCCTGCTCAGCAACGACCTGAGCAACCCGGTTACGACGCTTGGCTTCTTCCTTCAGACCGAGGGTGGCGAGCCTTCGCTGGAAGTTTCGGCTGAGGAGCTTGCTTTCGGAAATCTCTTCCGGAATGATTCCCGCACGCTTTCCTTCACCCTTACCAACACGGGTACGGCACTGGCAAATGTGGGTGAAATCAGCATCACCGATGA
>NZ_JAIUMX010000100.1:0-13543 GCF_022565315.1 Cyclonatronum sp.
CCACATTTACTGATGCGGGCTGGGATTTTGAGGAGGTCTGGCAAATGCAGCTGCCGGCACAGGGGCTTATCTCTTATCCCTACCTGCGGGCCCTTGAGTACGACGAGCCCTTTGCCGATCCTGCGGTTAATCCCATACCGGGGCTGGTTGCCCTGTTCGCGGGCGGTAACGGCACAGCGGAATCCCCGTTTGAAATTGAGAACTGGTTCCATCTCGACAATGTACGTCTCAGCCTGTCGTCGCACTTTCTGCTAACCCAAAATCTTGGTCCGGAAACGGAGGGCTACACTGCGCTGGTCATGGATGCCGATGGTGACCTGGCCAATGACGGCAAAGGCTGGGAACCCCTTACGGGAGCGTGTATAAACTTTGATGAAAATTATGATGGTGGATTTTGTTTTGAATATGAATATTTCTCCGGCAGCTTCGACGGCAACGGGAAAGGTATAAGCGGGCTTTTTATTAACCGTCCGGATGATATTGATGTGGGCTTATTTTCACGGATCAGAGGCGGACACATCAAAAATGTGGGGCTGTTTAATGCAATGGTTACGGGAATTCAATTTACGGGCATACTTGTAGGGAGGGTTGGACCGGCAGGAAGCCCCTTCAGCGGAGACTACAGCCCCGCCCTGATTGAAGCTGTATTTGTAAACGGCAGCGTTACGGGCACAGCTGATGTGGGTGGTGTTGTGGGTACCATAGGTTGGTCGGATGTTAGGCAGATTCATGCTGATGTTACGGTTCAGGCGCAGTTCGGTAGAGCTGGGGGAATTTTAGGTAACATGACGAAGAGTCATCTGTTTGATTCATTTTCAGATGGTTCCGTTACCGCAAACGGGAATTCTGTGGATGCTTCAGCAGGTGGACTCGTTGGTACTGTGATCGACAGTTTTCCGAGCGAACCCCGGGACACCATCATTATGCGCAGCTATAGCACGGCAGAGATTAGCTCCGCAAGCAGTTCACGTGGAGGCTTAATTGGTTTTGTTCGAACCAGTGTGGATGGCACCAATCCCGGTGTTTTTGCGAATAATTTCTGGGATGTGGAAGCTTCCGGTCAAAACAGCAGTCCCGGCGGCACAGGTTTGAACACATCACAAATGAAAACCAAATCCACATTTACTGATGCGGGCTGGGATTTTGAGGAGGTCTGGCAAATTCAGGTGCCGGCACAGGGATTTATCTCGTACCCCTACCTGCGGGCGTTAGAGTACGACGAGCCCTTTGCCGAACCTGCGGTGAATCCCATACCGGGGCTGGACTATTTCGCCGCTGAACTTGTAATTACTGGTACAGAGGGGTGGCGGTTTATTGCTTCACCGGTCATGGATGCTTCCTATGCTGAATTGTTCAGTACCATCTGGACACAGGGTATGGAGGGCGCAAATGACCCCCGTACCAATGTCAGCCCGAATGTACTTCAGCTGAATGCCGATGGGGAGTATGTTCGGGTTGAGAACCTGAACAATAGTTTTGATCCGGGCCTCGGTGCAGTAGTTTATGTATTTGCGGATTCAGACCCAACGGATGATGATGCAGACAAGTCCTTCCCCAAAATTCTTAGCGTTTCAGGTTCAGAAGCTACGGGAGATATTGCGGTAAGCAACCTGAATTATGGATCTGCGGAGCAGTTCAGCCTTATTGGAAATCCTTTTAATTCAGGGCTTTCGTTCAGCTGTATTCCCGGGACGAACAGAAACAATATTGCTGAAGTTGTTTTTGTTTATGACAGCGCGTTTACAGGCACGTTTGAGGGAGAAGGAAGAACAAACGCAAACGCGGGAATAAAATCAGAGGATGAAGGCGGGGGGCATGCCGGTGGCGGTTTCAGGGCCTGGAATGGTTCGGTAGGAAGCCTTACAGGTGGCGTAATTGCACCGTTTCAGAGTTTTCTGGTTTATACGCTGCATGACGGAGAAGCAAACCTGACCATTCCGGAGCATTGCAGCAACAGAACAGGCGCTACATTTTTCAGGGAAACACCCTCAGAGCCGGTACCCGCTATTCAGATTGCTGCACGTATTAACGAGCAGCAGGAAAGTGATCTGTGGCTGAGCTTTACGCCTTCCGGATCGCTGCTCCGAAATGAGTCGGACGCGCTGTCGCTTTATCCTCTTGATTTTCGCTCTTTTCTGTCCGTGTTTGTCTGGAACGATGACCGTGCGCTCGACATCAAAAACCTGCCTGCAGACTTAACAGAAAAAGCCGAACTCCCGGTTTTTGTGGAGGCATGGGAAGCAGCCGGTACAGCTTATCAGCCTATGAGCGGTACTGTTGAGCTTATTTGGCCGGTTTTTGAGAACATTCCGGATGACTGGGATGTCACAATTACAGATTTAGTTACCGGGCACAGTACCGATCTGCGCGAAGTTGAGCGCTATGTTTTTGAGCTTGACGCATCCCGAAACAAAAATGACGCACTGGAGCACAAGGTTGCAATCCGCTCATTTGATGCAGCCCAAAAAAACGGTACCGAAGCACGGCTCATGATCACCATTGATCCCGGCAATGCAACTCACATCCCCGATGAAGGGCTTCCGTCCGTATTTACGCTTCAGCAGAACTACCCGAACCCGTTCAATCCGACTACGACCATCCGCTACGCCCTGCCGGAAACGGCGGAGGTAAGGCTGGAAGTGTACAATGTGCTGGGTCAGCGGGTTGCGGTACTGGTAAACGGCACGCAGCAGGCGGGCTGGCACACGGCGAGCTTCGATGCCTCACGCTTGTCGAGCGGCTTATACCTGTACCGGCTTCAGGCGGGCAGCTATGTGGAAACGAGAAGTATGATCTTGGTGAAGTGATACAGTATTTCAGTATGTCAGTGTGTCAGTGTGTCAGTGTGTCGTTTTTTTTATTCATTCATTCAGTTATTCAGTTATTCAGTTATTCAGTTATTCATTTTAAACAGGTTTATTTTATGAGAAAGTTAGTTTTTGCAGTGTTGGTTTTTGTTTTTGTTTTGGTGGGAGTTGTGGCTCCGGCGGATGGGTATGGGCAGGATCGGGATCAGCAGGTTTGGCGGGATAGTGCCCCGGTGCAGCCGATGAATCAGCCGGGTCCGCCGCAGCTTCCGGGTGCACCTACACAGACGCCCATCGGCAGCGGGCTTGCGCTGCTGCTTGCTGCGGGGGGCGCGTATGCGGTTAAGCGTTTGCGGCAGGAGTAACAGGGCATGCCGTGATCAGCATGTTCAATACAAGTTGCAGAAGGATGATTGAAAGGAGTTGATTTGTGCGAATCCGGATATTCAGTAATTGAGGATTTCGATCCCGTCGATTATAGTGGTCATGATTGGACTTCTGTGCGCAGGTGAACTTACTTTGATGCTGTAGCTGAGTTCATAATTTTATATCCGGAAAATTACGATTACGTATTTGTATATACGTAATTACCATCACGTGTAATAGTGTTTGCTACCTATTTGTGCTTCATTGTGTAATCATGAAAACTTAAGAACACATATCGCTTTTAGTGTTTATTGGTATTATGTATAATTATTTGAGAATATGAATTATTGTTTGCTCCGAAGATTCTGAACCAATATTATTAAGTCCAGTTTAAAACATTTCAGAATCAAATAGTTACAACTAAAGTAGGCAGCAGGTTCAGCTAATCTGTTCACTGATACTGAATACAACGTTTAATCACGGTTTAATCACGCAAAGAACGTTGTCTAAATTATAATAGCAGTTTTATGCCCTATAAATTATTTTTTTATGTTGTTCTTACTTTATCCCTGCTAATAACTCAGCCATCAGAGAGCAAAGCTCAGTACAATGGTTTAACTGAGGGTTTCCCGCTTACGCGTTTTTTTCAAAATGGTATTGATTTTGAGGGCACGGATCTGACCTATGGTATTATTGAAGATGCCGATGGCACGATTCTGTTTGGCAATGATATGATTGGTGTACAGCAGATTACGGGTACACAGTCGCGGCAAATCCTGTATCCGAGGCAGTCCGTTGCATCATCCTTCGCAAAAGATATCAACGGCCGCATTTACAGTTCGGCTAACGGTGCTTTCGGCTACCTTAAGCATGATGATTCCGGAGCCTATGTTTTTCAGCCGCTTATGCACCTTATTCAGGAAAGCGACCATAGCGTGCCGTTTCTGCACAAGGTTACGCCATCCGGCGATTCCGGAGATATGTTGTTTGTCGGTCAGGATCAGGCCTATTTGTATCATGCAGCACATTCCGAGGTCAGTATCTTAACCCCAACCGGCCGTTTTTATGATGCACTTCAGGTGAATGGCAGAACATGGGTTACAGATACGGCATCCGGTCTTCATCTATTGGGAACTGACGGGCAGTTAACGCCGGTTTTAACGCCCTTTCCCGCAGCCGAAAACCGGATTCTTTCGGTAAACGGAGAACTGGCCGTTTACACCATTGATCACGAACTCTGGCTGCTTGATGAGGGTCGGTATTGGCTCAAATCAGGGGTTTTTGAATATTACAAGGACAAGGACCGGCTTCATGTATTAAGCGCAACAACCCTTGCCGACAACACAATTATCATAACCTCAATGAGCGGCGTGCAGATCTTTGAGGCCGACGGCACACTACTTCACAATTTTAACAGCACAAACATTCTTCCGTTTGATATTGCAGGGCAGGCCTTTGAAGCGTCAGACGGCACTATATGGGTATCAAGCCCAACAGGGCTTGCTGCGATTATGTACAGCAGCCCGCACAGGCAATTCATAAGCGCTCAGGGAATACCCGACAACCGCATCTGGATTGCAGAAGAATGGATGAAGCAGGTTCTGGTAGGAACTGACCGGGGCCTTTGGATGGGTGATGAAAATGGCTTCACGCAGGTATTTTCAAATATTGCCGTATTTGACTTTGAAATTTCGTCAAGAGGTCTGCTTGCGGGTACAACATCGGGCTTAATTCTGATAGCTGAGGATTTTCAGATTCAAAAACTTACTGAAGATTTGTTTGTGAGATCTGTTTTCAGCGATCCGCATCACCCTGAGACCTTTTATTTTTTTGATTCACCGAATCAGCTCAGCCGCCTGGTTTTTCGGGATGAAGACTCTGTTGCCGAAATTACGCCGCTTCATCCTTTTTCATTCATGCCGGAGGCCTTTGTGAAAGTTTCTGACACGGAGTTTTTGATCAGCACAGCTACGAACGGCATTTTCCGGTTTACCGGTACTGCTGATGCCTACGGGATGGCGGCCGTTACCGAAAAAAGCTTGGTCGGAGAACGGTACGGTTTACCAGATGACGGCAGAGCTTCACTAATGAGTTACAGGGGAGATGTCGCCTTTTTAACGGACTCGGGTGTACGGAGATTTAACGAAGCCCGAAGCGGGCTTGAACCGCATCCTGACTTTGATTTTTTCGACTTTAGCCGCTGGCCGCGGCTGAGGTTGATGCAGCCGGTTTCCGGCGGCTATATGAATCTTGCCGGCTATGGCAACCCATCCTTTTTTCCTTTTATTCAGCGTGAAGAAGAGGGGGGGACAGCCGTGCTTAAGAACCTGCCATTTTCCTGGGCAGAACATGATGAGCCGCGCGCCCTCAAACCCAGTGCATCGGGCAGGCTTTATAAAATATCGTCCGGCTCTGTTTCGTATCTCGAAACGGGATGGCAGAGCCTTGTGCCGGCCGAAACGCCTCCCCCCCGATTGCTTCTCACGGGGATTAACGCCCATCCCGATTCCGTGCTTCATCATGGCTGGAAAACGGGAGCCATAGCAGATATGAACAGGATTTCCTGGAGCAATAACAGCCTTCGCTTTTCCTGGAGCCTTCTATCCTTTTCCCCTGCCGGGCTGAACCGCTATCAGTTCCGCCTTAGGGGCGCAGATACCGAATGGTCCGTCTGGACCTCTGAAACCATTGCGGATTACCGTAATCTGCGCGAAGGTAGCTATGAATTTCAGGTAAGGGGCCGAAATGAACACGGGCAGCTCTCCGATATGGTTACCGTTGCCTTTACCATAGCACCCCCCTGGTTCAGAAGCAGGATTGCGTATCTGCTGTATATGATTGGTTTGGCAGCTATAGCTTTCGGAGCCCTCAGCTGGAGAACACGTACACTTATTGTGCGGCAGGCTGAACTTGAAGCACAGGTGAAAGACAGAACCGAGCTTATTCAGAAAAAAAACGTGCAGCTTGAAAAACTGAATCAGGTAAAAACCCGCTTTTTTTCCGGTATCAGTCATGAGTTCCGGACCCCGCTTACGCTTATAAAAGGACCTGCAGAGCTGCTCAAGTTATCAGGAAACAGGCTTACTGAAGAAGAAAAAATATACTCAGCAGATCTGATCATTACGAATGCAGACCGGCTGCTGTCAATGATTAATGAAATTCTGAACCTGTCCAAAATGGAGAGCGGTACCTTCAGATCGGAGGTAGAGACAGCACTACTTGCGGATATTCTGCAGGAAACGGTGAATTGGTATAAACCCCTGGCAGCGCAAAAAAAGCTTCAGTTCACCCTTGAGACCGCTCCCGAATTGTTGCAGAAAGAGGGGTTTTTTGACAAACGGCAGATGGAGCTGCTCATTTCAAATCTCATCTCCAATGCCGTAAAATACACGCAGCGCGGCAGTGTACACATAAAGCTGAATGCAGGCACAGATGGGGATGGTTTTATGCTTGAAATATCAGATACAGGTATCGGAATTTCAAAGGAAGAGCTGCCGCTTATCTTCAACCGTTTTTTCCGCAGTTCAGCTGCATCATTATTTGAAGGCGGTACAGGTATCGGGCTGAGCCTTGTGCAGCATATTGCAGAAATACACGGCATACGGCTGGAAGTAGATTCCGAAACAGGGGCAGGTACACGCATAAAAGCCTTCATCCCGGGTTCACTTGAAGCATTTAAGGGCGATTATGTATTGGTGAAAAAAGACGTATCCGAAACGGAAGGGTTCAGGGGAGGGCACGTCCGCACCCCGCATGTTCCCCCCTCTGATCTGTCAGTACATGCTGATTCGCAAAAGCTGAATGCCCTGGCCGACCCGGATTCGGACGTGCCGGTTGTGATGATTGTAGATGATAATAGCGGTATCAGAAACTTTATTCGTCAGGTTTTATCTGATTCGTATCAGTTTGCGGAATGTGAAAATGGCCTTGAAGCCCTTGAAATGGCCCGTAAAGTGCTTCCGGATATCATTTTGTCTGATGTAATAATGCCCCTTATGGATGGGGTGTCTCTTACGCAGCAGCTCAGGCAGTTCTCAGAAACCCGCCATATCCCGGTCATCCTGATTACCGCCAAAGGCAGCGAAAACAGTGAGCTCGCTGGTCTTGAAGCCGGGGCAAACGATTACATCACCAAGCCGTTTTCCCCCGCGATTCTCAAGGCAAGGGTTGAAGGGCAGCTTGGACTTCAAAAAGAGTTGCGCAGGTTTATAAAAAAACAGCACACAGGGAGTAAGCCACCAACCGCAGCCGTAAAGGGCACGGGCCGGACTGACGCTGCGAACCTCTCCTTCGGAGACAAGGTCAGTGTAAAGCAGAACGGCTACCTGAAGG
This sequence comes from Cyclonatronum sp., assembly GCF_022565315.1. Taxonomy (NCBI): domain Bacteria; kingdom Pseudomonadati; phylum Balneolota; class Balneolia; order Balneolales; family Cyclonatronaceae; genus Cyclonatronum; species Cyclonatronum sp. The sequence goes on from NZ_JAIUMX010000100.1 coordinate 7,506, forward strand.
AAGCAGAAGATATTATTAAAGAAAATTTTGAGAATCCCGATTTTTCCGTCGAGTTTCTTGCGATGCGTATGAACATGAGCCGGTCGTCACTGAACCGTAAGTTCAAACACCATTCAAACGAGACCGCTCAGGATATAATAAAAAGAATGCGCCTCGAAGAGGCCCGCAAGATGTTTGAACAGGGGGAAGACTCCATCACACAGGTAGCGTATGCGGTAGGCTACAACAGCCTTTCATACTTCAGCAGGGCCTTTAAAGAACATTTCGGTGCGAACCCTTCAGAGTTCATAGTAAAAAAGTAAACCGAAGAAGATCCCCTTAGCTCTTGTTGGCCGATATTTCGGATGATTGCAGATAGCCCCTGCCTGCCTGCATACTTAGGCTCAAATGCTCCAAACAACAACTCGAAAAAAAAAAAGAAAGACCGCCTTATCAGGACCCGGAAGCCGAAAAGCTCTCCGGGTTTTGTTGTTTTGGATTGGAGTTAATTCATTTACGTGAAAATGCTGTTTCACTGATTTTAACAGTGTTACTCTTATCATTTGAACGGAAAAGGCAAATATTTGAGTGCTGAAGGCAAGAAGAGGGGTTCATATAGGGCTATAATTCGCGAGTTGAAAATGAGTAAGTCAAACAAGTTTGGTTAATTGTTTTATGTACTCGCAACGCTAAATACTTTAGCTGTTTAGGTAGCAGTAATTCTCTACTGTAATGTGATATGATTAACAACAGATACGTTTTTATGAAAACAATATTTGAAAACACTGACCCAAAAAACAAGAAACCGCAAGTAGTAGCGACAGTTCTATATATGCTGCTCATATTGTTAGCATTGCCGCTAATGCTTAAGGCACAAACTATTGATAACCCGAACTTTTATTTCGCAGATAATGGTATAACGATTTTGTGCCCTGGCGCTGTCGTTGGAGAAACCGGCACCCTTGATGGGGTAACCTACACCAAGCGCGACCGCGACGGCCTGCTCGTTCTAAAGAATGAGGATGATAATAATCCCGAATTTGCGACAAGCTGCACCAGCGGGGTTACGGATAAGAATTTCCTGCACGGGAAGTATATCAAGAGCTCTGATTTTAACCGGGATATCAGTAGCTGGGATGTAAGTGATGTTACAAATATGTCCCAAATGTTTGGGTATGCTACAAGCTTTAATAAGGCAACGAATTGCACGCTCACAGCAAGAAGCGGGCGGGGTATGATCCTGCCTTTAACCAGTTATGTTTCAACCTGACAGGTAAAATTGCTGAAGGTCTTTTGAAACAAAACGGCCCGGCTGGCAGCTAATATGGCAATACCGGCTGAGACTATAAAAAACGCAGTTCCGCGGGCGCATGTAAACACTACTAAGTGCGTGTGTGAACTGATATCTACAAGCTAACTACATGAAACTGATAATGAAAAAAGTGAATTATTTAAACTTACCCTTAAAGGTTCTGTTTGTATTTGCTGCACTGTTTGCGTTTGGTTCTGCTCTGATAGTAAATCCCGCAGCTGCCGGTACAGCATACGGAAATATTTATCTGCTGACCAATGCAAGCAATGCAGAAAAGGGTGAAAAAATGTACGAAACCGGATTTATAGGAGACAGCGTTATCTCCTCCGGAATATTACAGGCAATGCCTGAAATAAGCTCTTTTACCCCTGCAGAGGCTGCTGAAGGTACAACGATCAGTATTACGGGTACCGGTTTTACTGATGTTGAGGACGTTAGTTTTAGAGAGGGCGAGGCCCTGCCTGCTCCACCTTTCGGCTCGCTAACCATCACCTCCGAACCGGGTTCACCAAATACCGACTGGCTTCTCGAAAACGGCGTACTCATGCCTTTGAAGAATAACCCTTCGGTAAATGTGAGTGTTGTAACTGATGCCCTCCAAAACGGTGATCTCACAATTCATGCCGGGGATAATCTGATTATCGATACGGAAATTCAGCTCAGCCTGTCCCAGCCGGCAAATCTCACCTTAAAAGCCGGAGGAAGTGTGTCAATGCTTCCGCAGAGCTCGCTAACAGCACAGGGGCACCCTCTGAATGTGCTGTTTTCTACAAGTATTGATAATGCATCTGTGGGATTAACCGTGAATGGCTTTGTAGATGCCAACGGGGGAGATATTGCGCTGATTACAAGAACTTTAAATATGGCTTCCAATGTGGAGGGTGCGGCGCTCATTTCTTCAGGTGGAGCACTCAGCATAACCCCCCGTCCTTCAAATATAGATATGGTAATCGGTGACGGGGCTGCCGACGGATTCGATTTCAGGCTGCCGGAGCGCTTTTTTGAAAATAACTTCGGTGATTCGTTTTCAGCCGTTACAATTGGCGGGGAAGGTTATGAGGGAGATATCAGGGTGTATTCTTTCCCGGGTGAGCATGCCATTACCTTCAGCTCATCCGGCGCTCTGCTTCCCCTGGAAGCAGTTGATCTGAGCGGGCGCACCTTCACACTCGGAGGCGATATTACCCTCGATGAAGCGGAAGGCTTTTTTACCGGCGAAACCGGCAGCCTGATTGTAAGCCGTGAACTTAACAGCCCCGATGCGGTCAATCCCGCAGGTATTGGCTTGCAGATAACATCAAATCAGTCCCCGGGATTTACGACCGTTACCCGCACACATACAGCACAGGCTCTGGGAGAGTACGGCACTTCTCTTACCCGGCAGTTTACGGTCAATGCGGCCAACAGCAGCGGGCTTAATGCAGACCTTTCTCTGTCACTGCCCGGGTCCCTGCTTGGGGAGAGAAACCCAAACCTCTTGCAGCTTTTTTCCGGGGCTGAAATCACGGGATCTTTTCAGCCAGCGGGCGGGATGCTTAGTGAAAATGGGCAGTTTCTCAGCATCTCCGGTGTGGATGATTTTTCAGAAAACATAATCTGGACCATCGGCGCCAATATTAAGGGGGAAGGTTCCGAAGCCTCTCCCTATCTGATTGCAAACTGGCTGAACCTGCATAATATCCGTCATGATCTGAGCGCAACTTACCTGCTGGCGAATGATCTGAATGCAGAGGACGATGAGCACGGATACCAGTTGTTTGCCGGCCCCCAAGCCCATAGCGGCCGGGGATTCAAACCCATAGGCAGTGAATCCCAGCCATTCACCGGTAAACTGGATGGGGATGATAAGCACATACACGGCTTGTATATCAACAGAGACACCCGCTTTGCAAGTTTGTTGGGCGTTACGCAGGGCGCTGACATAAAAAATCTTACCCTGGCTGAGGTAAGTATTCAGGGAGGCTTTCGCGATGTTGGGGCCCTGGCTGGGGAAATCCGTTCCACAACCATAGAAAACGTACATGTGGATGGTACGATAACTTTAATAAATAGCGGGGGGAGTGCTCCGGGTCTTGAACCTGATTGGAATGCGGGAGGCCTTGCAGGTCGCATTATGCAGGGTAGCACGGTTACCCGATCTTCCTCCCATGCCACAGTCAGAGGTTTAAAAGGTACCGGCGGATTAATCGGATGGGTTGAAGCATCAAGTACTGTTTCCCTTTCATACGCGCAGGCTGATGTGTTCGGAGATGAATATGCCGGAGGGCTGATTGGCTATATTTCCGGTACGGTAACCGACAGCTATGCGACCGGCAGCGTAGGGCCGAACCATGTGCCAGTCGCCAGGAGTATTGGGGGGCTTAGCGGGCATATTACAGGTACAGCTGTGGTAAGCAGAGCGTATGCTGCTGCAAGTATTGGTGAAGGACAGCAGCAGGGTGGGCTCTTCGGCGGTAACAGCAGTCAAACGGCTTCCGTTACGGATTCATATTGGGATGTTACGGTCTCGGGGCTTTCTGTTTCAGGGGGAGGTACGGGCCTGAACACGGATCAGATGATGGGGAACAATGCCGGAAATTTCATGAACGGTTTTGATTTCAATACGGTATGGCAAACGATTGATGTGTTTCAGAATGGTGAATACACCACCTCATATCCCTTCCAGCTAAGCAACCCGCAGGATCCTGCACCGGGCCTGCAGCAGATGTTTGTACACACAAGCCCGAGGTTTGTGAATTTTCAGGGCGAACCGGAATCAACGGTTTATTTCCCGGAATCAGGCCGGGGCGTTCATCCGTTTGGCGGGGGACTAAACAACGGCGACTGGAGTTACCAGGAACACGATGTAACCTTTGCCATCGTACCCGAAAGCCCGTTTCTGGAACTGCTGTCGGCGTCCTTCATCCTCGCTTTTGATGCTGATAAGCTGGAACTGATCAGCATCAGCGATGGAAACCTTTTTTCTGCAACACCGGAGAACGGTGGCAGCTCTTTTCAGTATGTGGTTTGCCCCGCTGGTAGCCCGCTTCCGCCCGGCTGTGTGGCTTCAGACATGCAGACGACCCGCGTGCTGTTTGATACGGCAAGCCTTGAGGGCAACGTATCCCTGGCAGATAACTCCGGCAAATCGCTGGCTATGATAAGCCTGCAGCTGATCAAACCCGGCAAGGCAAACATCACCCTTGAAAACATGGACATGCGCCGTCAGGTTGAAAACAACGGTGTGATTGCTACGGTTAGCCTTGCAACGGAGGAAGAGCCAGCAATGGTGAACTTCCAGCTGGGTGATTTCGCCGGCACGCGCGGTGAAATCGGCTTTGCTGACCTGGTCACTTTTGGAGATGCTTATTTCAGCGAAGCCGGCGGACACAACAGTGAGAGCTACGGGTTTCGCTTTGATATCGGCTTCGAAGGCAATACCGAGTACGGCCTGCTGCCACAGGCAGACGGTAAAATAGACTTCGAAGACCTGAACATTTTTGCCATCAGCTATTTTCTGTCAGCGACGGATGGCCTGCCCCGCGGCCTGCAGCAGGGCCCCGCAGAAGTAGAAATCGGTGAACCTGTGCTGGCAGACGGACAAATCCGCTTTCCGGTTAGCCTGAGTGGTGATGTGCTGGATGTGCGCTCGCTGGGACTGCGTTTCAGCTACAGTGGTATGTACTTCATCGGAACCGAAACAGCAGGTGCACTGGCTACACCCATGACCTTCAGCGCTTCGCGCAGCGAGAACGGTGAACTGCAGTGGGACAGCGCGGTTATTGGCGGGGAGCACGGGTCAATTGGTGAGCCGGGTCTGATTGGGTATGTGATTTTTGAAGGTGATACTCCGGGCACGGTGCAGCTGAGTGAGGCACAACTACGCAACTCGCAGGGGCATCCCATAGACGGGCAGCCGGTGAATATTGATCCGGAGCCGGGCAGCGAGCTGCCAAAGGCCTTCGAGCTGAAGCAAAACTATCCCAACCCCTTCAACCCGACCACAACCATCCGCTACGCCCTTCCCGAAGCGGCAGAAGTGCGGCTGGAAGTGTACAACATGCTGGGTCAGCGGGTAGCAGTGCTGGTGAGCGGCGCGCAGCAGGCGGGCTGGCACACGGCGAGCTTCGACGCCTCACGCTTGTCGAGCGGAATGTACCTGTACCGGCTTCAGGCGGGCAGCTTTACCCAAAGCAGAAGCATGATGCTGGTGAAGTGATACAGTATGTCAGTATGTCAGTGTGTCAAACCCCAAACCCTTTGAATAGCGCCGTGGCTTCAGCCCGGCAATTTCAGTGTCAGTATGTCAAACCGCAACGCCAAACCTTATGAATAGCGCCGCGGCTTCAGCCCGGCGCTTTATTGGAAATCTCAAAATGGGTAGTTGCCCGAAGGTAGCTGCCCATTTATTGAACGAATAAAGCAAAAATCAGAACGCTGAAGGCAAGAAAAAGAAGGATTAGCACTGTATTCTTAATCAAAGAAAATCCAGCCTGAAAAGTTACCAACAAAGAAAGGTGGCTGTATTTCTTTTCAGGATTAGCATAAACCATGAACAGCTCCTCTAACTAAACTAAAAAAAAACAATTACTATGATGATTAATCAAAAGAACAATCATGTAAAAATAGGAAGCAAACAACCGGGGGCAGTGCACATGCTTTGGCTGCTGCTCGTGTTCTTTGTATCCTGGCCAGGATTACTAAAAGCGCAGACTTTTGATAACCCGAACTTTTTTGTGGCTGATAATGGCATCACAATCAAATGCCC
>NZ_JAIUMX010000101.1:0-13479 GCF_022565315.1 Cyclonatronum sp.
CTTATCTTTTAAGCTAAACATTAGTTTCACGGATTTCAAATGAAGTCTCTGTAAAACCGTGAATGACTGTACCGGATGTGCCGGGCTGTAAAATATGCAGGCTTGCCGAAGGCTTTTTTCAGCGAACGCGGCGCACTGTTAAACTTGCTTCCTTATGTAAAAGCATCCCTGAGTTCTGCTCTGCCTGTTGGTTTATTGGCTGAAGCTTGATTAATTCAGTTTTTATGTTAACCTTCACTTAATCAAGATTTATGAAGCATTTAATTTACAGTATCGCCCTTGCAGGCGTTATGCTGCTGAGCAGCTGTGCATCAAGTCAGCAGGCTGCCCCGCCGGCAGAAGAGCGGCCGCAGCGGGCTCAGCAATCCGATTATGAGCGCCTGATGCGCGGCTACGACTTTAAGGAAGAGGGTATTTTTACCGTTATGATGAAGGAGGGAAAGCTCTTCTATGAAATCCCGCTCACGGAGCTTAACCGCGATATGCTGCTGGTGAGCCGCATGGCGGAAACGCAGGTTGGCCTGGGTTACGGTGGTCAGCGCCTGAACAATCAGGTGGTGCGCTGGGAGAAGCATCACGACCGAATCCTGTTCCGCTCCATGATGTACAACATTACAGCCGATTCGAGCGATAACATCTTCCGCGGGGTGCAGTCCTCATCCTTCGCGCCCATCATTGCTTCCTTCAGTATTGAAACCTGGAATGCCGATTCTACCGCAGTTGTGGTGGATGTGTCCCGCCTGTACAATACCGACGTGGCCGAAATGACGCCCCGCCGCAGGTATCAGGCCAGGCGGCTTGACCCCGCCCGCAGCTTTGTGGACCGCGTGCGCTCCTTCCCCGAAAACATCGAAGTACGCAGCGTGTTAACCTTTGAGGCCGACCGCGTACCCAACAGCTGGACCCTCGGCACTATCTCCGTGAAAATGAATCACTCGATGATGCGCCTGCCCGAAACCCCGATGATGCCCCGTTTGCACGACGAGCGCGTGGGCTACTTCTCGGTTTCAACGGTTGATTTCAGCAGCCCCGAGCACCGGGCCGACCGCCGCCGCATGATCACCCGCTGGCGCCTCGAAAAGCAGGACCCGGATGCAGAGCTTTCCGACCCTGTGAAGCCCATCACCTTTTGGGTAGATGCCGCTACGCCGGAATGGCTCATTCCTTTTGTGAAGCAGGGGGTCGAAGACTGGCAGCCCGCTTTTGAACATGCAGGCTTCACCAACGCCATTGTGGCGCGCATGGCACCTACGCCTGAGGAAGACCCTGACTGGAGTCCTGAAGACATCCGCTTCCCGACCGTGCGCTGGTATCCTTCCCAAACCATGAACGCCTACGGTCCGCATGTGCACGATCCGCGCAGCGGTGAAATCATCACCTCATCTATCGGGATGTACCACAATGTGATGAACCTGCTCCGCAACTGGTACTTTGTGCAGGGTGCCGCCGTAGATGAGCGCGCCCGAAATCTGCCGATGGAGAACGACCTTATGGGCCGCCTCGTGCAGTACGTGGTGGCGCACGAAGTGGGGCACACCCTCGGGCTTCCGCACAACATGAAATCAAGCGGTATGGTACCTACCGACAGCCTCCGCAGCCGCACCTTCACCGAGCGTTTCGGCACCACCCCGTCCATCATGGATTATGCACGGATGAACTACGTGGCACAGCCCGGCGACGATGCCTACATGTTCCCGATTGTTTCGATCTATGATAATTTTTCGATTGAATGGGGCTACACACCTTTCCCTGAAGCCTCAACGCCTCAGGAAGAGCGTCCTTTCTTAAATGAAATTGCAGCCCGTCAGATTGATGAGCCGATGCTACGGTTCGGAAACCTCTCCACCATCGACCCGACACAGCAGCGGGAAGCCCTGGGCGATAACCATGTGAAGAGCAGCACCTACGGCATGGCCAACCTGCAGCGCATTATGGGCTTCATAGTGGAGTCTGCCGGTCAGGAAGGGCAGGATTACAGCACCCTGGTTGAGCTCTACAACAATGTGGTGCAGCAGCGCAACCGCTACATCGGTCACGTCGTGACCTGGGTAGGCGGGGTGATCAGCCATCAGAAGGTGTACGGTCAGGAAGGGGCGGTTCATACCCCCGTACCCCGTTACCGTCAGGTGGAGGCGATTGAGTGGCTGGTGGATGAGGCCTTCTCCACACCGCATTTCCTGCTTCAGCCGGAAGTGCTGCGCCTGTTTGAGCCGCAGGGCGGACCCGACCGCATCATGCAGGGGCAGCGGATGATGCTGATGCAGCTGCTCAGCGACGACCGCATCCGCCGCATGGCCGAAATTGAGGCAACGCACGGCTCAGATATGGAAGTGTACCGCGTGTCGCACATGCTGCGGGATGTGCGGCAGGGCGTGTGGGCCGAGCTTGATACCTCAAACCCCAATATCGACCTGTACCGCCGTAACCTGCAGCGCGCCTGGGTAGATGTGCTCAGCAACCGCCTGCACAGCGATAACCTCTCCGGTGAGACCCGCGCACTGCTGCGCGGCAACCTGCGTATGGTGAATACGCAGATCGGGCGTCAGATCGGAAATGCGGCCAACCCCGAAACCCGCATGCACCTCGAAGACATGCGCGACGAAATCAACGCCCTGCTTGATGTGTAGGATCTGCTGAAGCTGTAAAGCGCAATTAAAGCAAAAAGCCCCGTCGGGATATAGTTCCGGGCGGGGCTTTTTTTGGCTTTTGGCTGTTGGCTTTTTTGGGGCTGTTGGCTTTTGGCTTTTAGCATTTGGCATTTTGTAGATTGTAAGCGCCTAAATACGGTTGACGTTTTTCGTTGACATTAAGCAATTTAAAGGTGACCGGCGGTCCTCGGTCCGCGGTCTGCGGTCCTCTGTAGATGCCTGAATGCAGTTGGCTTGCTACTAAGCTTCGGTTCCAGCCGGAGCCGTTTGATGCAAAAAAAACGACCGAAACCCAATCATCCCCCTATTCTCCTGAAAGCACTTCTGCTTCTTCATCTGCTTCCTGCTGTGGTTTGCGGTAGCTTTTGATGCAGCTGTAGGTGATGTCATCAACCGTTGGCATTTCCCCGATAAAATTTTCGACCGATGACTGAATCTTGCCCACAATGGTAGATGCTTCGAGTGAGCCGTAAATATCCATGAGCGAACGGAGGCGCTGCAGGCCGAATTCATCGCCTCTTGTGTTGCGGGCTTCATTCACGCCGTCGGTGTAAAATAGTACGGTGTCGCCGGCTTCAAAGGGGATGCGGCTCTCCTGAAGGAAGCTTTCGAGCCGCTTGGTGCGCGTCATGCCGAGTGCAAAGCCGGGCGTCTGCAGTAGTTCGGTGCTGTCTGTTTTGGCCCGAAACAAAATCGGCGGGTTATGTCCGGCCCGCACATACTGAAAGTAGTTTTCATCCTTCGGAAAAAAAGCGGCACAGGCCGTGATGAAGGTCTTGTCGGTGCGGTACGATTTGATGTAGTCGTTCAGCTCCAGAAACAGTTCTTTGGGGGTAGGATTCAGTTTCCGGACAAGCAGATGCACAAGTGCCTGAAACCGTACCATGTAGAGGGAAGCGGAAAGGCCCTTGCCCGATACATCCGCTATGATGTAATAAATGCCGGCTTCGGTCTCAATCACATCCACATAATCACCGCCTACATCACTTGCGGTGTTGGCAAAAGAATTGATTTTGAGCCCGTCGAGCTCAAGACCCGGTGATGGCAGCAGGCTGATCTGAATATCTTTGGCGAGATCAATTTCCTCCTTCACATCAAACTTTTCAAGCAGTTCGAGCAGCAGCAGGGTTGCCATTGCCGTAAAGGAGAGGGGCAGCAGTACAGTAAATACAAGCCCTGAAAAAACAAAGGTGCTGCCGAACCCTACGATACTTGCGCCAAAAACAAGCCGCCGCGTCGGGTTCATGCGTTTGGTGAGGGCGCCGATCAGCCGGGTCGTTTTTTCGAAGGCCCCGATTTCTTCCCCCGTATCGGGATTGATGACATCCCCAAGGGCTTCCTTGTACAGGGCTTTGAGGCGTTTGCTGTCGCTCTGAAAATCACGCTCAAACTGCTCCCTGCTCATGCCTGTGGTATAGGCGCGGTACAGGTTTTTGGTTTTGGTCAGGGCGGATCGTGATTCGTTGGGTAGGCTCATACAGGAATGCGTGCGGTGGGGCCAGAACAGGCTGCGGGATACCCCGTAAAGGTACGCAGGCTGAAGCAAATTATGCTACTTATAAACCGGGCTGTTTTCAGAATAAGCTGTTTACGAAAGTCAGCCCTGCTTGTTACCTCCTCCATTCCCTTCCCCCGGCGGTCTGCCCGGCTGCCAATCTGAATCCTGCTCCGGCTGCTAAGCCGAACCCCTGCGGCGGCGGCGGCTTTTTTTGCCCAAAAACTGCGCCGAAGCAAGCTCCCTGAGCAGCCATAAAAGTACGGGCAGGGATGAACTTCGGAACCGCCGGGTCATCCGGATGGCCTGAAACCGGCTCTTTCCCGGAAGGGTACGCTTGCCGGGATCAGGCAGCACAAGTCCCGCTGCGGCAAGGGTTTCGAAGGCATCCCCGACTGCAATGCAGCTTGTATGCGTCAGTTTGGGCTGCAGGGCGGCAACAAACTGTTCCTGCTGAGGAGAGGGCAGTCCGCACCAAAAGAAGGGGGGCTTCAGGGTATTGAGCTGTTCCGAAAGCCGGTCCGCTTCTTCTTCCGGCTTCTCCGGGTCGATGATTTCCGCTCCGGCAAGCCGGATGCCCATGTAGGAGTTTTTGACATAATCCTTAAGCTGACGCAGCTGCCGGCCGTCGGGGCCGCAAAAAAAGTGCGTGTAGCCCTGCATGGCAGACGTAAGGAAAATACTGTGCATCAGTCCCGCTCCCGTTACGGCTCCGCAGTGCCGGTACCCCCGCCGCCGGCCGATCCATGCCAGGCTGCTGCTGTCGGTGAGGGTCAGAAAGGAGGCATTCAGCAGCCCGCCAAATGCATCATCCTGTTCCGCGCGGCAGATGCCTGCGGCATCCGTTAAACAAACATAGCCCAGCGGACTGCGGGCTGCAAGCTGATGGAAAACATCCATCACTATGGTAAGATTGACCGCCGAAATGCCGGCTTTGCCAACGAAGTATCGTTTTATCAAGGTTTAATCCTTTTACCTGACACGAATAATCCTCCAATCCCCGCGAACAATGAGCACAGCTTTTTCAGGAGCTGCTTTGTTTGGTTAGATGCTGCTGAAAGCGGAAGGATCACCCGTAGTGAGTGCGACAACGCATTTTCTGAACGAACGGACTGAACGGCTGAACGACCGGTTCGGCTCCGCAGGCTTTGTGCTTACGGGGCAGAACCCTATATTCTGAATGAATCCTATAAAATAACATTAATATTTTTATGCCCGAAAAAAAAGCTAAACTATTCCTGATTGACGGACACGCGCTGGCTTACCGCTCCTACTTTGCCTTTATCAACGCAAGCCTTCAAAATTCGGAAGGCATCCCGACCGGCTCGCTGATGGGCTTTGCCAATACCCTGGTGAAGCTGCTTGAATCCGAAAAACCGACGCACATTGCCGTAGCCTGGGATACACACGCCCCGACCTTCCGCCATGAAATGGACGAGGCCTACAAAGCCAACCGGCCGCCGCAGCCTGATGAGCTCCGGCAGACCATTCCGCTCATGAAGGAAATGGTAACGCATTTCGGCTTTCAGAACCTGGAGAAAGACGGCTACGAGGCCGATGATATCATCGGTACGCTTGCCACGCAGGCGGGTAAGGATGGGGCAGAGGTTTTTATGGTGACGCCCGATAAGGATTTCATGCAGCTTGTTACCGAAAATGTGTTCATGTACAAGCCCCTGAACAACGGCGACGGTTTTCAGGTGATTGATCCGGAGGGCGTTACTGAATTTTTTGGCGTACCGCCGGAGAAAGTGATAGATGTGCTCGCGATTATTGGTGATACGGCCGATAACATCCCCGGCGTGCCGGGTATCGGCAAGAAGGGTGCTCCCAAACTTATTCAGGAATTCGGCAGCCTGGAAGCCGCCATCGAGGCCGCGCCGGGCATGAAGGCCAAGCGCGCACGTGAAGGCCTCACCCAAAATGCGGAGCAGGCCCTGCTTTCCAAGAAAATGATTGTGATCGATACCGCCGTCCCCGACACCGTAAACTGGAGCGTGCTCAAATGGGAAGGACCAAACGGGGAGGAGCTGTCTGATTTTTTCCGGAGGATGGAATTCCGGACCCTGAGCCGGAAGTTCGGGGAGGCCATGGCGCAGCAGGGTAGCGCCGCGCAGGACGGCGAAGTAAGGAAGTCAGCCGCCGCGCAACGTAAAGATCAGCAGAGCGGGCAGGGCGACCTGTTCGGCAGTGGTCACGGAACGGCCCCGGAAACGCAGGGCGAAGCGCTGAAGACGATAGAAACCGCCAAAGCCGACTATCGCCTTGCGGATACCGAAGAGAACCTTGATGAGCTGGTGAAGCTGCTTGCCGAAGCCCCGCACTTCTGCTTTGATACCGAAACGACCGCCTCCGAACCCATGCATGCGGAACTCGTAGGCCTCGCCTTTGCGGTAAAGCCGGCTGAGGCCTTCTACGTGCCCGTGAAGGCTGCCGACGGCACCGGGCAGGGCTTGCATCCGGAGCTGGTGAAGGGAAAGCTCAGCGCAGTGCTGCGCAGCGACAGCCTTAAAATTGCGCAGAACTACAAATACGACTACATGGTGCTCAGCCGGCACGGCATGCCCGTAGCCGGACCTGTTTTTGATACCATGATTGCCGCCTACCTTATCGACTCCAACCAAAAGCTGAGCATGGATGAGCTCAGCCGGCAGTACCTCGGCTACAACCCTGTTTCCATCGAAAGCCTGATCGGCAAGGGCAAGCAGCAGAAAAGCATGCGGGATATCCCGCTTGATAAGGTGATGCCCTATGCCTGCGAAGATGCCGACATCACCCTGCAGCTGTTTGAAATGCTGAAGCAAAAGCTGGAAACCGACGGACTGCTGGACATTGCTGAAACCCTGGAGTTCCCCCTCGTGCCCGTGCTCGGAGAGCTGGAAATGAACGGCATCTCCCTCGATACGGACATGCTTGAAGCTTTCTCGGAGCAGCTTGGGGAAGACATGGCCGCCCTGCAGCAGCAGATATTTGAAGAAGCGGGGGAGGAGTTCAACATCAACTCACCTGCACAGCTGGGCGATATTCTGTTTGAAAAAATGGGGCTGCCTTCCGGCAAAAAGACCAAAACCGGCAAATATTCGACCAATGAGCAGATTCTGACCGATCTCGCCGCCTTCGGGCACAAGCTGCCAACACTGGTGCTGGACTACCGCTCCCTCAGCAAGCTGAAATCCACCTATGCCGATGCCCTGCCCAAACTGATTCACCCGCAAACGGGCCGTATTCACACAAGCCTGAATCAGCAGGTAGCGGCAACGGGGCGGCTGTCATCCTCCAACCCCAACCTGCAGAACATCCCCATCCGTACCGACCGCGGCCGGGAAATCCGCAAGGCCTTTGTCGCAGAGGAGGGCAGGGTGCTGATAGCGGCTGATTATTCTCAGATAGAGCTTCGGGTGATTGCCTCCATTTCGGAAGATGAGGCCATGATGCAGGCTTTCCGCGATGATCAGGACATTCATGCGCGCACCGCTATGGAAATCTTCGGACTGTCATCGCTGGAGGAAGTTGACCGCGATATGCGGCGCAAGGCAAAGGAAGTCAACTTCGGGATTCCCTACGGGGTGAGCGCCTTCGGGCTGGCACAGCGCCTCGGCATTGACCGCACCGAAGCCAAAACGATTATCGATGCCTACTTTGAGCGATTTCCGGGCATCCGGAACTACATCCGGGAGACCACCGCATTTGCGCGGGAGCACGGCTATGTTACTACCCTAATGGGGCGCCGGCGCTACATCCCCGAAATTCGATCCTCCAACCCAAATATGCGCGGCTTTGCCGAGCGCACCGCCATCAACATGCCTATACAGGGAACCGCGGCAGACCTCATCAAAATTGCCATGATACGCCTGCAGGCCCGCCTGAAGGATAGCATGCCGGACTGCCGCATGCTGCTTCAGGTACACGATGAACTGCTGTTCGAAGCCCCGCAATCCGTTGCGGAAGCCTGTGCTGCCCTCATACAGCAGGAAATGGAGCAGGCCATGGAACTAAAAGTACCGGTGAAGGTCGAAGCCGGGATAGCGCGGAACTGGTTGGAAGCGCATTAAGAGGGCGTTAAACCGGTTAGGCTGACTGTGAGAGCAGAGCAGAGACCGGTCCGCTAAGCGCCCGCCGGCAGCGGGCGGATTTAATGATATGGGTCAAGCCGCCGGAAGACTTCTGCTGCGGGCCATGAGGTAACACAAAACGGAACAAAAAAAGGCAGCCCTGCTGATTGCAGGACTGCCTTTTTAAGGTTAAACAGCATACTTTGAAAGGTTGTTAACCCCGTCGCAGACGCCAGATGATTAGGGTTAGCGATGCTGCGATACTCAGAATTTGTGAAGTAAGGGTCAGTACTTCTCTCCAAATTGGTCGTGGAACAGGATCCGTTTCAACAATGACCACATCGAAATCCTGCATGACCGGGAATTCCACAAACTGCGTTGTGTAGGCTTCGAAAGTTGTTTCGAAGATGATGCGGCGTCCTTCACCTTCAATGGTGCGGCTCAGGAAGAAGTTGACGTCAGGCGTTATTCTCCGATCTCTCACGCCGATAGCCCTCGGGCCGCCGGTGTAGAGGAGCAGCTCGTTCAGGTCGGTTCCTTCTCTGACCTCATAGGTGCCGGGGCGTACTACGGACCCGATTACAACAACCGTGATGCTGGGTTCGCCGGTGCGCACAAACTGATAGTGATTGGGCATCTGCTCGGCAAGGGAGTACAACTGTGTGAGACTGCTGCCCTGACGGTTCAGACCCTGCGCTTCTGCTTTGTCAGTAAAAGCAAACAGTGAACCGAGCAGTAAAAAAACGGAAAGGGTAAGAGCGGGTAAAAAAGCTTGGAATTGCTTCATGAAATTGAGAAGAATAATCAGTTGGTGGGATACGGGTTCAATAAATGCCGGAACAGAATACCATCCCGGAAAAATACAGGAAAGGCGGGTTAAACTCACCTTTCCTGTAAAGAGAAACAGCAATACTACTTTTGATCAGGCTGATCCGTGTAGTCAAGCTTGTAATTCTTGTAGGCGTAGTCGTACTTGTACTTGTAGTTGTACTTGTAATTGTATTTGTAGTACGATTTCACGCTGTTGGTATCGTAGGCATTAAGCACGGTACCGGCAATGTTTACGCCAAGATCGCGCAAATCCTGACGGGTTTCCTTCAGGATGGACAGCTCGGTCTCTTCGGTCTTGGCTACAAGCAGGGTTGCATCGGTAGCAACGGACAGCGGCATGGCATCGGATACAACAAGCAGGGGAGGTGTATCAAGAATGATGATGTCAAACTCTTTCTTGAGGGAGCTGATCAGCTCCTGCATGCGCTTGGAACCCATGGTTTCCGCGGGGTTGGGGATGCTGTTACCGGCCGTAATCACAAAGAAGTTGTCCGTGCTTGAGTCAATCAGGCATTCTTCAAGGCTGTGTTTGTCGAAGAGAATGTCGCTCAGACCCGGCGATTTTTCAAGACCAAGCTTTTTGTGAATGGTTGGTTTCCGAAGGTCACAGTCAATGATCAGGGTGCGCTTGCCGAACTGTGCGTAGGTAAGACCCAGGTTGATGGAGGTAAGGCTCTTTCCTTCAGAGGGCTTGGAGCTTGTTACCACAAGGGTCTGATAGTCGCGGTCGGCATTGCTGAATTCAATGCTTGTTCTGAGCCTGCGATAGGCTTCCGCACCCGCTGAAATGGGGTCAATCAGGGAAATCAGGTTCACATCCACGTTACGGCCGCGAATCGGCAGACGCTCGGTATTCTTGAAGTGCGTGTTGATGTAGTCCGTAAAGTCAGGTATGACGCCAATCACGTTAAAACCGGCTTTACGCAGCTGTGCGGGGTCATGAATCATATCGTCGAGCAGGTTGCGCAGCAGCACAATACCGGCCCCAAGGCCGAAGCCGAGAATGATACTCAGAATGTAATTCCGTAAACGGTTCGGGCTGAAAGGTGAGGTCGGTACCGAAGCTGCCCGGATTTCGCGCACACGGCTGACCTCTGACTGAATCGCAATCTGCGTTTCCTGCAGGCGCTTGAGCAGGTTCAGGTACAGCTGCTCGCTGATTACCTGATTACGGCGCAGGCGCTGCAGCTCAGAGCTTCTCGCCATTATGCTCATCATATCACTTTGAATATCGTTGACCCGTTCTGCAATAAAATCTTCACGCAGGTCCATATCGACAAGCCGGCCTTCATTGCTGCGGATTTCATTGCGGATGTTGGCGAGATAGCTTGCAAGAGAAGCCTGATCAAGCCCCTGACGGTCGATCACGCGCTGACGCTGTGAATCGAGACGCTCATCGCGCAGGCCTTCGAGATAGTCAATCCTGCGCAGTATCTGGGATAAAACGGTATTGCGCTCCGGGTTTGCGCGTAGCTGGGGCTGTTCGATGTAGAATGCTTCTGCCTGAAGGCGAAGGTCAAGTATGGCCTGCTCGAAGGCATTTACAAGGGACATGTCATTGTCAGTAGCGCCCTCATAAAGCATATCGAGCACCATCTGTTTTTCAGTACGTAGCCTTTCCAGATAGTCCGCAACAGCAATCTTGCGGAAGCGAAGCTCCTCGGCTTCACGGAACAGGCTTCGAAGCTCCTGCGCCGCTGCGGTACCGTCTTCATCGGTAATCATGGTCCAGTCGGCTTCCAGGAATACACGGATCTGCTCGTCCTGCTCACCCAGCGTCATGGTGTTGCGCTCTTCCAGCTGTTCGAGATAGCTTGCGGCGCTTGTGAGGTTCGAGCGGGTAATCTGCTCATCAAGGCGGCGGTACTCTTCAATGTAATAGTTTGCAATGAAAGCGGCTTCATGCGGATCGAAACTCGTTGACCGGATTTCAACCAGGTTCATCTGTTCGATCTGATGCAGCGTGATGGTATTGGGAAGGCGGCGGGCAAGACGGCCGAGTACCTGTTCTTCCGGTATAAAGCCCAGGCCGTGCTGCCGCAGAATCGGCAGGGTATCTCCGGAAACCGGATTAACGAGGGTCTGAATCAGGCGGCGGCCTACATTTTCTGCAAGCTCGTGCGAGTTTACAATAAACTGCATCTCTGTTCCGACTTCATCCCAGGTCAGGTTCCGTGCACGGGTAAATTCAAACAGGTTCAGGCCGCGGTCGGCACGCTGATTCTCAATCAGAAACAAACCTGTTGTGCGGTAGTTGTTAGGGAGTGTTTGTGTATAATAGTAACCTAAAGCACCAATTATCACAACACAGGCGAGGATAATCCATTTACCGTCCCAAAGGGAATAAAGAATAAGCTGAGGGTCAAAGGGATCATTTTGATCTTCCTCACCACCGGGGATAAAACCGGAGTTGAGCGGATCTTCAGAAGAACCATTCGACCGTAATCCTTTTCGCCTTTCGTTGTTGTCAAGTTCCATATACTGCTATTACTTTGTTTTAAGCGTTATGTGATGTGATTCCTGTACCGGGCATTTTAGCTCGCTGTAGGTAAAAGGCAAAGTTAACCTTTTTCCTGCGATTATAAGAAAGGAAATTACGGATAAAACTCCTTTTTACACAGCTGCACCCCGCCCGCTTTTCCTTTATCAGGCCAATGCTGCCGCCGCAAGGGCTTTTCCGGCTCCGCTGCCCTTCTGCCCTGCGCGTCTTCAGCCGGAAACCCGAAGCCTTCCACGCTGTGGGTGATCACCGTAAAGCCCTGTGAATCAATGCAATGCGATACATACGTAGCTGAAAGGGGGGGATGCCGGTCCCCCGCCTGACACATATACAACGCACGGAAATTGTGATTCATGCATGCATACGGTAAATTGATAAACGGTGTGACGCTACCATAATTTAATTAAGAATGCCTTACCGGGGAGGAAGGCCCTGACCGGGAAAGACTGTTTTTGGGATTGCTTCACAAATGCTGCATTTTACTGGCTGTACCACAGATGCCTTCAGGGCGTTACAGATCTTAGGAAACGAAACAACTACGGACATTTAAACGGACCATTACTATGATACCACCGCTGAACCTGAGCCCGGAAATTGACGAAATCAGGGAGGAACTTGAGCGCAAACTGTGGCGTGTTATCAGCGATGCGGCTTTCATCAGGGGGCGTGAAGTGCAGGAATTTGAGCAGGCTGCGGCTGACTATCTCGGCGTGAAGCACGCCATCGGCCTTAATTCCGGTACCGATGCCCTCGTTATTTCACTCCGCGCCCTTGGCGTGAAGCCCGGCGATGAGGTGATCACAACCCCCTTTTCCTTTTTTGCCACGGCCGAATCGGTTTCCGTGCTCGGTGCAAAACCCGTTTTTGCAGATATCGAAGAAGACAGCCTGAACATCAGTCCCGATGCCATCGAAGCCTGCATCACCCCAAAAACCAAAGCCATTATTCCGGTCCATCTGTTTGGCCGGCCCTGCAATATGGGCCGCATTACCGAAATCGCGCGCCGGCATCAGCTCGCCGTTCTCGAAGATTGCGCACAATCGTTTGGCGCGGTCTATCACAGCCGGTGCGGCGAATGCGGCTGCAGCAGTGAAACCAAGGCGGCGCTGCAGGGGCTTAAAACCGGTGCACTCGGCGATATGGCAGCCTTTTCCTTTTTCCCTTCCAAAAACCTCGGTGCTTTCGGCGATGGCGGACTGATTGCAACCAACAGCGATGCGCTTGCTGCTACTGCCCGTAAGCTGCATGTGCACGGAGCCGATAAGAAATATCATAATGAGCTTGTGGGCTACAATTCCCGGCTCGACACCATTCAGGCGGCGGTACTTCAGCTCAAGCTGCCGCATGTGGACCGCTGGAACAACGGACGGCGGACGGCCGCGCAGCTCTATACCATGATGCTGGAGCAGCACGGCCTCAGCCCGGAACTGCTTACGGTACCCAAAGTGATTCCGGGTCATGTTTTTCATCAGTACACCCTCCGCCTGCGCAAAAACAGCGCCCGCATAACCCGCGACGAGCTTGTAGCCCGCCTCAAAGTGCTGGGCGTGCACTGCATGGTGTATTACCCCGTGCCTCAGGATATGCTGCCCGTGTACGAGGGGCAGTACGAGCCCTGCCCCGTAAGCCGTACCATAGCGGGGGAAGTCTTTTCCCTGCCGCTCTGGCCGCTGATGACCATGCACACGCAGGAGCAGGTGGTGCAGGCCCTGAAAAAAGCGCTCAAAGGCTGAGCGCGTGAAGTAAGGAGGTTTTGCCTTATTTTGGCTTTTGGCTTTTGTCTTTTGGATTTTGTCTTTAGTAATTTGTAATTAGGAATATGGAATTATTATTTTATATTAAATTTAGGACTTGCCTCAACTATTTTTTTAGCGATTTCAGCGCCTTTTCTATGTCCTTCAGATTTGGGTAAATCATGCTTTTTAGCCCAACTGATATTACAATCAATAATAA
>NZ_JAIUMX010000102.1:0-13478 GCF_022565315.1 Cyclonatronum sp.
TGTTTCGGTGTAAATGCTCCCATGCTTTACCCTTAAGCTTAGTTGCTTGGCTCAGGTCCGGAGCGGCATCAAAAAACAATCCCAGAAACCCAAAAAATGCATCCCAAACTCTGAAAAAGCCCCGATGGGGCAGAATCCCCTCTTGAGAGGGGTGCCCCCGGGAAGAGGATGCTCAGCGACTGGAAAAGCTTCAATGCCAAAGAACCACTAAAGGCCCAAAAGTCAGCGGGGCGGGGTGTGAGCGGTGGCTGCTAAGGGATGGATGGTGAGGATCGATTTCTGCTGGCATAAGATCCCGGGCATTTTAAATCCCCGCTGCTGATTCCAAACTCCGAAGCCTTCACACCCCGCCCCGTCACCGGCTGATGCTTTGAAGAGTTCGGCCCCTGGAAAATGTGTTAAGCCTCTGATAAATTGAGGTTTGGGGGCACCCCTCTCAAGAGGGGAATTGCACGCTCCGTCGTATTTTGATACTTCGTGACAAGAAAGGATGCGGTTGTTTTGGTGTAAATGCTCCCATGTTTTACCCTTCAAATAAATTGTTAAGCATCGGCCCGCCCCGTCATCCCAAAACAATCCCGGAAACCCAAAAAATGCATCCCAAATCCATCAAAAGCCCCGATGCGGGAGAATCCCCTCTTGAGAGGGGTGCCCCCGGGAAGGGGGTGCTCAGCGACTGGAAAAGTTTCAATACCAAAGAGCCACTAAAGGCCCAATAGCCTGCGGGGCGGGGTGTGAGCGGTGGCTGCTCAGGGATGAAAGGTGGAATTCGGTTTCTTCCATTACAAATCGTGGCTCAGTGCTGTTTGAAAACCCCGCTGCTGATTCCAAACTCCGAAGCCCTCACACCCCGCCCCGTCACCGGCTGATGCTTTGAAGAGTTCGGTTCCTGTAAAATGCGTTAAGCCTTTGATAAGTTGAGGTTTGGGGGCACCCCTCTCAAGAGGGGAATTGTACGCTCCGTGGCATTTTGATACTTCGTGACAAGAAAGGCTGCGGTTGTTTCGGTGTAAATGCTCCCATGCTTTACCCTTCAAATAAATTGTTAAGCATCGGCCCGCCCCGTCATCCCAAAAAAATCCCGGGAATCTAAAAAATGTATCCCAAAAATCCCGGCTACACCAGTTCCCGGATGCCGGCTCCGAAATACCGCATGCGCAGCCAGAAGCCAAACAAAGGGTCGGTGAAGCGGAGGTCGGCCTGCTCACCGGTGAGGAAATCGGCGGCCATAAGCAGGCGGCGGTTTTTGGTGGTGCTTGCCGGCGAGCCGAGGCGGTAGGCCTGCATCACCGGGAGGCTGCTCAGGTGCTGCTCGCCCATCGCGACCGCTTTGAGCAGGTTCAGCTGCGTGATGCTCAGCCCTTCCGCCATGCGGATAAAGGCCCGGCCGTGAAGGGCAAAATACAGCTCCAAAGCTGTCCGAAGCTCCTTTTTGCCGGCCGCTTTGCTGCCGGTGAGCTGCCACAGATGAAAGCCCAGCTCCTGAAGCAGTCGCGGGTGACCTTCACAAATGCTGCTGAGTTTTTCCGCAATTTTTGGACTGATCTTCTTCCCGCCGGCTTTAAAACGCGCCGACACGTAAGCCGCGCAGCTTTCCGGCGAAAGCGGCTGTAGCGGCATCACCTCTGCGAAGCGGTAAAACGCCCGCGACGGACGCTCAAACTCCTGCACAAATGCAGGTCCGCCGCTGCCCGTGAACAGGTAGCTTGCCTGCCTGTGGTTCTGCCACACGGCACGGACCCGGCGTTCGAAGTGGGAGCCTCTTTCAAGCTGCGCAAAGCGCTGAAAATCAGGCACATAAATCAGGAAGCGTTCACCCGATTCGGTCGCCAGCAATTCGGGCAGGTTCAGGATTTCATCCGGATGCTGCTGAAGCTTTCCGCGGTCGAAACGGAGTTCGGCAGCAGGTTCAGGGTCAAGATATGGGGAGGCGTGCGGCAAATGCCGGAGGGCCAGTTCCAGGCGCTGGGCGGGCTCAGGGGAGGCCGCTTCGAGTACCCGGCCGGCAAAGTGCGCGAGGAAATCAGCCGGCTCCTGTGCGGCAAAAAGGTCGGCCGTTAGGCATCTGATGGCGGGATCATCCTGCCCGAGCAACCGCATAGCAGCGGCAGCAAGCCAGCTCTTCCCCCAGCCCGGCGGCGCGGCAATTACGGCATGGTGTCCGTTGCGCAGCAGGCTCAAAAGCGCCCGCAACTCCTTATCCCGCCCGGTAAAATACCGGTTCCGGAAAGGGGCGTCGAACAAAAAAGGCGCTTGCGAAGGCGGCATATACAGGCCGGAAGTTTATTCAGGGTTAGTAACCATCACCCTGAAAATACACTTTTCCCTTTAAGGGTGAAGGCCAATACCCGCAAATTTCCTGATTCCGGTGCGGATAGTGTACTTATTTCCGGATGGGGTTCAGGCGCGACAAAAAGGAAGGGGCCGGGTCGGGGAAAACGCCCTCATGTACCGAGCGGATGTCCTCAACCGATACAAAGGCGTTGGGGTTGTGCTTCAGCACGATGTTCTGCACCTTTTGGAGGTCTTTCCGCTTGAAGATGGTTAAGATGAGGCGCACCTGACCGGAGCGGCCGGTGGCGCTTACCGTTGTGGCGCCGTATTTGTTTTCGCGAAGCGCATCGGTGAGTTCGGTGGCATCCTGCGCGGTTATGATGCGCATACAGAGCATGCCCATCGCGAGCTTGCTTTCTATGTAAATACCAATATAATTGCCCATCGAGAAACCGCCAGCAAAAGCGATGAAGGAAACCCAGTTTTCGAGGTTTTGAATGATCTGTGAGATGGCTACCAGCCAGATCAGCGATTCAAAGAAGCCGACAATGGCCGCGAGTTTGCGCAGGCTGCGGCTCACAAAAATGATGCGGAGCGTGCCCAGCGACTGATCCACAATGCGCGCCAGGAAAATAAGCAGCGGAAGAATAACCCAGGCAAACCAGTCGAAGGTGGCTGTTGCAGCTGCATCGGGCAGCTGCGCTAAAATAAAATCCATGAGAATAAAAGCTTTGAGGAGCAACTAATGTAGAAAATGATCCCTTCACAACAAGCGGAACAAGATGCCCAAAGATACCGCTTATTTACCCCAAGACGGTACTGAATTCACCAATGGAACGCGGATCGGGCGGATCTTCGAACGCGGATTTTCGCGGATTTTTTTAGGGGATGGGGATGGAGGCAGTTCAGGAACCTGAGCCGGGACCAACCCCCTCACCTTTGCGACCCTTCGCGACACCCTTCGCGCCCTTAGCGGTAAAAAAACGTCAGCTGCGGATGGCAGCGAATGAGCCTGCTGTATCCGTTACTTTAGCTTTTAGTTTCACGACGGCTGAGGTGTTATTTTGGGAACCGCTGACCGGTAACGGGTCCGCATCTCTCAAAAGCTGCTCACTTCCTTCGTGCCCGAAAACTGAAAGGGAAGGTTCAGGCTCAGCTACCTTAAATCAGGATATTAAAAACGATGGACCGCTTCCGAAAAATTGATGCGCTTAAATCGAAGCTTGATGCCTACAGGCCGCTTCCGCCGGAGCTTGTACGCAACCTGCGCGATGACCTGAACCTCCGCTGGACCTACCATTCCAATGCCATTGAAGGCAATACCCTCACCCTTAAAGAAACAAAGGTAGCACTGGAAGGCATCACCGTTGGCGGAAAAACCATGCGGGAGCATTTGGAAGCCGTCAATCACCGGGAAGCCATCCATTTTGTTGAAGAGCTGGTTCAGAACAAGGAAAAGCTGACGGAATGGCATATTAAGTCCGTTCATCAGCTCGTTTTGAGAACTATTGATGATGCCCATGCGGGCGTTTACAGGAAAATAAACGTGTTTATTGCCGGCGCGGACCATACGCCCCCTGATGCTTTACATGTGCCGGAGGAAATGAAGGCTTTTATAAGCTGGTATCGGGAGGAAGCCACAAAACTGCACGCGGTTGAGCGGGCAGCAAGGGTGCACAACGACTTTGTGAAAATGCATCCCTTTACCGACGGAAACGGCAGAACAGCCCGGCTGCTGATGAATCTCGAGCTCATGAAATCCGGTTACCCGCCCGCCATTCTGCCCATAGACAAGCGGCTTGCCTACTACGAGGCCCTCGACCTTGCCCACACCAAAGAGGACTTTGAGCCCTTCCTGAAACTCATGATTGAAATTGTTGAGGATGGATTCAGACCGTTTTTTCATGCGCTGGGAATCCGGCCATAAGGGTTAATGGCACGCGGATGGGGCAGATCTCCGAACGCGGATGTGATAGCAGACCTGACAGGTTTTCAAAACCTGTCAGGTCTTTGCCACGAAGCCCCGATTAAAACCGTTGCGTTTTTTGGGGGATGTGGATGCAGGCAGATCAGGAACCTGAGCCGGGACGCAACCCCCCTCACCTTTGCGACCCTTCGCGACACCCTTCGCGCCCTTAGCGGTAAAAAACCCGCAGGAAATCACTTCTCCGCAAGCTGATCGAGTTTGCGAAGCAGGGCCTCACGCTTGCCCGAAGCAAGCATCCATTTGGGCAGGCGGCTGCCGAGGCTGCGGTTGGCGTGTTCTTCGCCGCTGCGCTCGCGGAGCGGGGCACCGATATGATGCCGCAGAAAACGCAGATGCGCCGGATTATACGCCCAAAGCAGCTCCCCCCCGAAATCTGTTTGCAGCCAGAGCGGCAGGTAAAAGAAGGGATCACACATCCTGCCCGCCCGCACGGATGCGGAGAACGCCCGCCGGCTCCCTTCAGCACTTTGCAGCAAATCCGGCTGCTCCGCATACCGCCGGCTGAAACCGCAGCCGGTGCAGCTCACCCTTATTTTCGACGCATCCGCCGCATGAAAAGAATCCGCCCCCGGATCGGTCTTCACAACCGCCTTAAGCCCGCAACCGGGACAGCACACCCACAGATCCTCCCTCAGGAAATCATGCAGATAGGTTTCGTAAGCATCGGTGCTGCGGTTTGGCATTGGGATGGGGATTAGAGAGGAGGATGCGCAAACTCAGTCTTTTTGCTTATAACTTTCTATGCGTTTCTCGTGCTTTTCAATAAGTTCACTTAATTTATTGTGAAACTTACGAGTCTGCATCTTTATGTGAACATCACCAATGGTGTCAGAAGACATAAATACATAGCTAAGATAATTTCCCCAATCATATCGATTTGTTTTAACCCATTTCCTTGGATTATTTTTGTCTCGTATATGTATCATACGCCTGTTAGCCCCAAGATGTGAAAATCTTTTATAAAGCCTTCTTTTAAAAATATTTGTCTCTGAATTTTTCCCAAACAGTGCAAAGCGGGCGCTACGGCGGACAGTTCGTTTCATTTTCCGGTAGTAGTTAGAGATACTGGCATCTTTTATTAGTACGCGTTCGCCATCAAAATCGAAACCAAGATAGAGTAAATTTTTATTCGGATTCCAAACAGAAGCTTTTGGCATCCATTCTTCACAGCGTAACTTCTCTTTATCTCTTAAAAAACGGAACCTTTGGGTCTTTTTATCCTGGATTTGAAGGCACTCGATTTCTATTGCCGTTTTGATGTGCTTCATAAGCGCTTCTTCGTCTTCCTTTTTGCATATAAAAATCATGTCGTCGGAGTAGCGGCGATATACTCCACCAATAGTTTCGCAATATCTCATAATACTAAGATCAAAATCCATCATGTAGATATTTGCAAGTAAAGCACTTATTGGAGTACCCTGCGGAATGCCGGCAATTATGTTCCGCTCGCAGGGCTTTCCAAAATTCTCTTTTGTTTTTTTGTGCACAAGCCCTTTGGAGAGAATCCTTTTATGAAATTCTTTCTTTTCACAAAATGCTACAGCATTGTTGTCGAAGAGATATTTTCTGCGCGAAATCTTTTTCTTCCTAAGCTTACCTTGTTTGTCTTGCACCCATATCTCATTTTTAAATTCGTTAAATATCTGAATTTCATTAACGAAGGATATACGTGTTAAGCTTTTGAAAAGGTTGTAATGGTCAGGCGGAAGGGATTTTTCGCAAAGAATCGATGCCCATTTCCGTTTTAAGTTTCTATGGTTAAGGCTGTCAAAAAATGCACTGATATCTATTGCGATTACTCTGAAATCATCACTGCTGAAGGAGCGTATTTGATCAAATACATCTTTTGCAAAGTGAGCGGTATTTTTTTTTGATTTAGAAGTTAGTGGAATAGAGCGGTACGCTGTTACACAACTATCAAGTTTATGATCTTGCAACCATGTTTGATAGTTTTCTTTAAGCTTATGAGCGTAAAAACTATAAATCTGAGCGTCAAGATGTGAGGCGTAATATATGTCCCTCACTTTCGGTTTTCCGGCTATTCTTTTGTGAGATCGCTTACCCCAGGAATCTTTTTCAGGGCGGTATTTTCGTTTCTTTAACTGTTTGAAAATGAATGGAAGGAAAGCATGTCTGGCAATATTTTCTTTGTTTTCCACATAATTTTTTACCCAACTGAAATCCTTGATACGTATCGGTTTTCCGATATGGCAATACCCTTTTATTTTGAACCACGGATATTCTTCTTTTAATGCAGGCATAAGAATAAAAAAAGCAGACGTCATAGGGGCGTGCCTTTATCACATATGGTGATGATGTTCACATGCTGACCCGGCACGACTGTTACTGTTACAGCCGGTGCCGCCCCTCAACGTGGGAATAAAAGTCGTATATTCACTCGCAACCATAGGAGACAAGATGAAAGGACTCGTTTCGCTCACCGGATGGCTGATTGCCTTGCAACTTATTTGCTGCGGCACTTGCATCATGGTAATTGAAACAACCACCTGACTTATATCTCAGGCAGCATTATTTAAGAAACGTGAACAACAGCAACTTGACGTCTGCTATATAAAAGTTGAGTTGGAAATTGTTATTACTTAATATAACAATATATTTTATTATTACTTAATGATTTTAGTTATGGTTGCGAAATGTCAAGACTACCAGCCTTCCTGAAAATACGCTCTTTTATCCTGTGCATATAAGACTTTCTTGACGGTTTCCCACGGGATGTTATGCATTCGATGGTACTTTATTTCAAAGGGATGTTCGTCGGGTAAGGCATTAATCCGGCGCTTGGCTTCTTCAATATTTCCTTGTGCAGCCTGTATCCATGCGTCTTCCAGAATGTCAGGTATCTGACCAAAAACCTTGTGTATTTGTTCGAGCCGTTCTGACAGAAGTTCGTGAATGCGGTCTTCCACGGACCCTTTATACCGCATATTATAAATCCAGATTTCATCGCGCAGCTGGCCAATCCGCTGTATGCGTCCTTTGCGCTGTTCCAGTTTGGTAGGATTCCAGGGTAAATCCAGATTAATAAGAGTACCTAACCGCTGCAGGTTTAAGCCTTCACTTGCGGCCTCAGTACCAAAAAGTATTTTGAGCTGGCCATCCTGTACGAGTTTTTTTAACGTTTCTTTTTCCATTGGGGTAAAGTTGCCTTCTTTCCAAATACCTGAGCGACCGCTGCCAACATACTGCCCGATGGAGATTTGAGGGTTTTCGCGCGACAATCTGCTGGCCATGAAGAAGACGGTATCGAAATACTGGCTAAAAATAATACAACCATACGCGATCCAGTTTTCATTGAAAAGAATATCAGACATCTTGAAATACTTCGGATCGCTGTGTTTATGCTCTTCCAGCTTATTTATAAGTTCTTCAAGCAGCCTTATTTCAGTAGTGGTAAAGTTTTTGAAGGTGCTGTTCCGGGCTGGGTAATCACGAGTTGATTCTCCGGCTGTGTTTGGTAATTCGGAGTATTGCTCATCTGTCTCAGTATCTGATTCTTCGCTTTCAAAATCCTCGTAGAAAACTTCTTCTAAGGTTTCTTCAGGGCGCCGGTTTAAAAGCTTTTCGGCAGTTCGAAGGCCTGATTCCATAGAGCTCCCGATTCGCTTTAGCATCAGTGTCTTAAAAAAGCCGGCCCCTTTTACTCTGTTCGCAAGTGCCCGGCAAAACTCTTCAGCTGTTTTGTAGGCGTCCTCGAGATATACAGGCAAGCTTAACGCATCTGCATCAGATTCTCCAAACAGACGAACTTCAATTTTGGGCAGGTATGCTTCCTTCGTTTCCGGATTTATTTCATTTTCCAGAAATGATCGGCTGCGCCTCACTATCCTTGAGATAAATGGGTTATAATGCTCAAGGAGTTTTATTCCGTCGGATTCCAGCCTTTTTTTTCGCCTGATGCTTATCTGATCCAGCGCGTTGGCATTAATTGTTATATCACTGTTTTCTTTGCTTAGATCTAAGCGGATACTCTCAAATATTTTGGAAACAAGAGGATCACCCGTCCAATAGGGGTCATCTGTAGGAAGCGGGTCACGAAGCCAGTTCCAGATACGGTCTATGCTATTTAAATTTTTATAATTGCCTTTTGCGATTTGCAGGCCTTCACTTACATAGTTGCGCCAATGAGAATATGGCCCGCCAAGAACAGCATGGTCGCCTTGTGCAAGTATGTTGAGCAGGTCATGTGCTTCTATAGGGTGAAGTTGTACTGGTGTAGCCGTGCCCATAAGCATATGTGTGCAGTTTTTGGAAATTTGCATCAAAGCTTCCATCAGATTGTTCGGGTCTGGCTTTTCGTCGGCACTGTTTGCCGTTATTTTTTTGCGACGGGCCCTGTGACATTCATCCACTATTACAATACCGAAATTTTTGTAGAGCAGTTTATCTGCGGCTTCACTTTTTGCGGTAAACAAGCCCTGGCTTACAATACCAACTTTGCGGGGACATTTTAATATGCCTTTCGGCCCGGCAGCAGGGTACTTATTGCCCAATTCATCTTCCCACTGCCGGCCATTCCATACGGCCGATGGCATATCGAGAAGGTACTGCATTTCTTTTTGCCACTGATAGAGGAGTGTTTTCGGCGCAATAATTAAGATAGTTTCTTTGGCGTGCATTGCAATGAGCTTGGCCGCAAGCGCAAGTTGTATGGTTTTTCCAAGGCCCACCATATCTCCCAAAATGTATCTTGCTTTCCGCCCTCTTATGTATTCCCGGAATGTGATGTGCACAAAATATTTCTGATGATCCCAAAGCCCGTTTTCTTTGCGGTAAACAGGTTCCTCAATGATGGCCTCGGCGGCGGCATCAGGCTGTGATTCAGGTACCCATTCTTCTAACCGGACAAGCTTTCTGCCAGAAAGGCGCTCTACATCATCAATTACAGCTTTTGCAAGGGGCACCGCATTGGGGTGGTTCCAGAGTGCGTCAAATTCATCCTGAACCCATTGTACTCCTTCGGGGCTTTCGTCTTCCCATACGAGCTCGTAGTTCAGCGTCCAGGCATTTACCGACTCATTAATACTGCCGATAAAACAGCTTGCCCTGCCGTCTTTTTTACGGATAACACCTGCTTTGCCATGTAGCAGGCCAAATACTTCGTTTGGGAGTACCTTTACTTCCATTTTGCCAGAGCGAAGCAGCTCGTGCAGCCGGAGGAATCGCCCCTTGCCAAAATTTTCTATCTGCGGGTCAATGGTATTTGTCCAGGCTTTGCGCTGTGCATTTCTTGCAGCCTGTGCGGTTTGTACATCCCGGATATCAAGGTCAGAGTTACAAATAACCCGTACTTTTAAGTTTTCCTGCTCGAGCTCCTCTCCCGCAACTTCGAGAATACCGGATGTAAAATAACCAGCAATACGGTCGTAGCTTACAGCATCGCGTAAGCGTTCTTTCAGAACCGAGTGTGTGAGTTTGCTGCGGCGGGAAGAATGTCGCTTTATCATAGGTTAGAGTGCACCTTAAAAAAACCTAAACGTGTTCATTCTGAAGCCTTGCGCTCAGCAGTGCTGCCGCGTAAACATCATCTTTCCAGTGCTCCATGGTCTGCCCGTGATAACAAATGTAAGTGAGAAGCTTAATGATAATTTCTTTTTTTGCCCATAGGTCCGGAATTCGGTTTTTAAGCTCTGCATAGCCGGTATCAGCTGTTTCGGAGAGATGCGTTTGGCGTATAGCATAGAGCACATTGCGCAAAAGGGTATTGCCAAGCTGCCATTCATCGAGAAACTTGTCGCCCATATCAATGGCGGTATGCAGCACCACCTCGTTTGCTTTGGCTGTGCTGAAGTAAGCTGTGTACCCTGCAAGCCCGAACCCGCGGGCAAGCTCCTGATACGGCCCGTTCCGCCTTTCTCCCTGCGCCTGCATTTCGAGGGTTTTGCAGTAAAAGCGCTCCGGGTTGGTTAGTTTGTTCCATGTTTCTTTTACCATGCCCAGTGGTATCAGGTAATTGCAGGCAGTAGTTACGGCTTTGTCGATCAAAGCTTCGAGCGGATTTATGGTTTTATTGCTTCGCTCGCGGTTCAGCTCATACTCCAGATCAATGCCTTCAATGCGCTCATAGCTGGTTATTACCCTTAGGGCGGCTACATAGGCAGCAAGCTGGTAATCTGTACTTTCAAAATTGGGGTCTTCTTTATCATCGAGCGCGGTCATTTCGGCTATAGACTGCTCTACCTGAAAGTCAATATCATCCTGCAGGTCGCTTGGGAATGCCGTACCACCGCCTATCCGCTTCCGGAGTACCATGCATACGGTTCCTTTCACGTAGTTTCCTTTCTTAATGCCAACAGAATCCGTTTCGGTCTGAATGGTCCATGCAGCGGTAACCTGCAGGCCGGCTGCCCAAAGTATCATAGCAAGATCAGCCCAAACGGCTGCATCCTGATGGGTGAACATTACGAGCTGCGCACCATTGTCAGGCATTTTTGAAGTGAGGTTAAGGTAGCAGCTTACCATTGCTTTGTTAAAACTCTGGCCTGTGCCTTTAATGGCAAGGGTGCTTTTGCTGTCGGTGTACCACTCCGGGAACAGGCTTTTTAGCTGCTTTTCATACCATGCCAGGAAGAAGTCACCCAGTTCGTGATAGTTTACCGCATCCGCATAAGGCGGATCGGTGATCCAGATATGGCAGTTACTTAGATCCTTAGATCGTGCATCAAGAGTCTGGGTGCAATGTTTAAACTTAAAATTATCAATTGGAGGATAGTCAAGTTTCAAAAGATTTTGGCAGTTCAATATTCCCCTACTACCATAGTTGAATTGTGTATTATATGCCTGGTTATAAAAAGTATTTGCAGTGTTTCCTGGCCCTTTTGATTTATGAGAGTCCCATATTGAAAGCTTTGAATTCCTGTCAGCCATTTTCATTACGGTCAAAATAATAGATACAGAATCTATTAGGGATCTATTTTTGGATAGTGAAATCATTAAACCACCTAACAATAACTGCCTGGGGTTAAACAAATGCTGCCAATGAGTCCAGCCTCTGTTACGAATTGGCTCAATTGTTTTTTGTCCGTCTTTAGGTATAAGCCTTGCCGGAATGAACCCTTTACTTTGCCACTCAGAAAATTTCTCCCGAAGCAGGTCGAGAACTTTTTGTTCCCTTTTAAGATCATCAGCATCAGGTTCCCGGAAGTGCCGGATAAAGGCAGGCTTCAGCTTATTGGCCTCAATAAGCTCACTGAAATTGAGTGCTTTTTCAGCATCTGCGCGGTCAATAAAATCATTCTTTTTCAGCTTTACTTTATCACTTCCACCGAAGCGGATGGTGCAGCCTGTTGCCCCCTGCGCGCGGTAACCATATTGAATATACCGTATGCAGTACAGGCGCTCGGTAAATACATCGTCGGCCCGGGGAACGAGATCATCATTTTCCCACATCCGCAGACCGAAGATGTTTTTTCCGTTTTCGCGGCGGTCGCCACGCAGGGAAGATACGCTGTAAGAATTACCGCTATCCGGGCAAACCATCGCGTTGCTCTGAATGGTGCCTTTTTTGGCCTGCTTCATTTGTTCCTTAGTAGCACCTTCAACGATGCGAAGCCGGTAGCCTGTGCCGTCATTATTGGGTTCGGGCAGTGCGCAAACATTGTACTTTTCAGATATGATCCATGAGGGCGCGAGCGGTACCCGCCTTCCTGTTGCGGGGCTTTCAGCCTCAATACAGTATAGGAAAGCATCTGCTCTCCAGCCTTTTTCATTGTGTTCTATACCCCATTCGGTGATCTGCTTATCAGCAGCTTCAAAAACTTCCTGCTGTGCTTTTTCAATTTCTTCCTGAAGCTCCGGGCCACCGCCAATAATATTAAGTGCGGCCCATGTGAGCATGCAGGCAGCAGGGTTAAGGTCGCTGGCAAAAGCATCACAGCCAATTCGGGCAGCTTCAAACGGAATAGAGCCCCCGCCGCAAAAAGCGTCGCCGACTTGGGGCCTTTCCCCGTATAGTCGTTCGCCAAGCTCCCTTATTAACTCAGCCAGTGTGCCGGCGGAGGTGCCAAGGTGGGCGTTAATTTCGTTCCATGCCTGAGAGTCGGGGCCTTCAATTTCTTCGGGCCGGTAACAGCATTTCAGCTTTTCATCATAGGTTTCCGCTTCGTAAAATTCATCAGTTTTATCCGGCTTAATCCGACTTTCGAGGCCATTTTCATCCATGGTCATAATTTTGAGAAAAATGTCCATGTCTTTTTTATGGTTACCGGAATCAGGCATAAGCAGCCCAACCAAAGCAGCCCTTACCAGTACTAAAGGCTTTCTGCCCCACCACTTACCCAGGCCTGTTAGTGTTTGGCTTGCGCCAGCTTTTCTTTCTTTATAAGCTTCTTTGGAAAGTTTAGATACAGGAAATTGAGTTTCAATAAACGACTTGGTGTACTTCATTAAATCGGTTTGAATAGATTGTTATTGGTGTACCCTTCATCGCTATCATCGAGCGGGTCAAGATGATCTGCAATCAAATTATAGTTAACCGGGTTTTCTGTGAGGGCAAAACGCAGCGCTTTGCGCCAGCCTTTGTTTCTTCCTTTAATTACATGGCCTGTAGCCGCATTAGCCATAGTGTAAAGCCACCATCGCTCTTCCGCCCGCAAACCGAGCCAGTTATGTACTGCGGTACTGATGAGGTTTGGGTCAGCGTCTTCAATGGCCCAAACCAGCACCATCATTTCCTTTCCAAGAAGGCGGTGCAGGTATGTTTCCTTGGCACTCCATTTAGATGGCCTGATATCCATAGAGCGAAGGCGTCTGTTGAATTCAGATTTTATATCATCTTTAACAGAATCCCATTTGGCAGCTTTCAGCATGCACTTACAGGAGGAATCCATAGTATGGGCCTCGAGCATAAGCGTGTTTAAGGAGCGCTTTTCAGTATAGCTGTATTCCTCAAAGAAAAACACGTCTTCTTTTTTTGTTTTTTGATAAACAAGGAAGTGATGGCTGTTTTCAGCAGGTTGAAAGCCAAAATCAATAATGTTGTCAGATTTCTTTAACATGTTTCGCAAGATTGGCGTCCATATTTAGATTGAGCTCCCGCAAATATGCTTTGAAGTCATGACCGCTTTTGAACCTGTGCATATTCCGGAGCAAACTGACCCCCTATTCCGGTGATATTGACCCCCCTTCGGGTTTTGGGTTACTGCTGTGAGGTTCTGCCAAAATTACAGTTTATTTCTCAGACTTTCTCCTTTTAGTTCAA
>NZ_JAIUMX010000103.1:0-13205 GCF_022565315.1 Cyclonatronum sp.
ACCAACACGAATCGCATCAATCTACTCATCAACAACTATCACAATATTATGGAAGCTTTATTTTTCGGATTTCTTTCTGGTCTCGAAGCAAGCTGGCCCGTATGGACCGCCGCGGCAGCCGCCGTGCTGATCCTTGGCTTTACCGGTGCACCTCTGATGCTCTGGCTGCTCGGAACTGGCTTGCTGATGTGGGGCTATGCAGCCCCGACCTGGGCCTGGATTACGCTGGGCGTAATTGCGCTCTTTTTTGCCGTGAAGCCGGTTCGACGTGCAACGCTCTCAAACGGCATCATGAAGGCCATGAAAGCCTTCAATTTTCTGCCCGTAATTTCGCAGACCGAGCAGACCGCCATCGATGCAGGCACGGTATGGATCGACGGGGAGCTTTTTTCCGGCAAGCCCGATTTCAACCGGATTCTAAATGAATCCTACCCCGAGCTGAACGAGCGCGAGCAGGCCTTCCTGGATGATCAGGTTGAAAAGCTCTGCGCCATGACCAACGACTGGGAGGTTTTCCAAAACCGCGATCTTCCGCCCGATGTTTGGGAGTACATGCTGAAAGAGAAGTTCTTCGGCCTTATCATTCCGCAGGAATATGGCGGACTTGGTTTTTCTGCTCTTGCCAACAGTGCAATTGTTTCCAAACTTACGACCCGCTGCGGTCCGCTGGCCACAACCGTGATGGTACCCAACTCGCTGGGCCCGGCTGAACTTCTGATCCATTACGGTACGCAGGAGCAGAAAGACTACTACCTGCCGCGTCTCGCCGTTGGTCAGGAAATTCCCTGTTTCGCATTAACCGAGCCTAATGCGGGCTCTGATGCAGGCGGCATAAGCTCGAACGGCGTCGTTTTTAAGGGAGACGACGGCAAACTTTATCTGCGTCTGAATTGGGAAAAACGCTACATCACATTAGCTGCGATCTCAACAGTGCTGGGCCTTGCATTTAAACTTCGCGATCCTGAAAATCTGCTTGGAAAAGGTAAAGATCTTGGTATCACCTGTGCGCTTATCCCGACGGATTCCGGCGGAATTAAGCTTGGTGAGCGTCATGATCCTCTTGGTGTACCGTTCTACAATTGCCCGACCTCAGGGAAGGATGTAATCGTACCGGTAAGCGCCATTATCGGAGGTACCGATGGTGCCGGACTTGGCTGGAAGATGCTCATGGAGTGTCTGGCTGCCGGACGCGGTATTTCACTTCCGGCATCAAGTGCCGGCGGTATGAAAGCCATGCTGCGCGTTTCTGGTGCCTATGCCGCGGTTCGTAAGCAGTTCGGTCTGCCGATTGGTAAGTTTGAAGGCATCGAAGAGCCTGTCAGCCGCATTGCGGGGTACAGCTACATTTTTGAAGCAGCCCGCCGGTTTACCTGCGGCGCGCTTATGGATGGTGCCAAGCCTGCGGTGGTAACTGCTATAGCCAAATACAGCTTCACTGAATCTTTCAGGGAAGTGGTTAACGATACGATGGATGTGTTAGGTGGTGCGGCCATCTCCAAAGGCCCGAAAAACATGGTTGCCCATGCCTACTATTCTGTTCCGGTTTCCATCACGGTTGAAGGTGCCAATATTCTCACCCGTACCCTGATGATTTTTGGTCAGGGCGCCATCCGCTGCCATCCGTATGCGCTTAAGGAAATTCAGGCGCTCACCAATAATGATCTCAAAGCTTTTGATGATGCTTTCTGGAAACACATCGGTCATGTGGGGCACAATTTCTTCCGCTCGGTGCTGCTTAGCCTTACCCGCGGCCGCCTCGCCGGTTCGCCGGTTAACGGTGTGGCCGCGCCCTACTACCGCAAGATGTCTTGGGCATCTGCCACCTTTGCCTTCATCGCGGATATCGCAATGGGTTCACTGGGCGGCGCGCTCAAAGTGCGCGAAAAACTCACCGGCCGTTTTGCTGACGTGCTGATCTGGATGTACCTCGGTACCTCCGTTCTTCGCCGGTTCGAAGCGGAAGGCCGCCGCAAAGAAGACGAAGCCTTCCTTCATTACGCCATGCAGCTGAGCTTTGCCAATATTCAGAAAGCTTTCGAAGGCATCTTCCGTCATCTTGATGTGCCTGGTCTTGGCTGGCTCTTCAAAGGCCCGGTTGCCCTGTGGGCGCGTACCAACACGCTAAGCACAGGCCCAAGCGATGATACTGCACAGCGCCTTGCCAAAGCCGTTCAGGTGCCGGGTCAGCAGCGCGACCGCTTCACCGAAGGCATGTTTATGCCAAAGCCGGAAGCCGATCCGCTTGCACAGCTTGAGCGCGCCTTCCGCCTCTCGGTTCAGTCAGAGGAAGTTGCCCGTAAAATCAAGGATGCCATCCGCAAGAAAACCCTGCCCCGCATCAAGCCGGCTTTGCTCCTCGATCAGGCACTTGAGAAAGCCGTCATCACACAGGCTGATTATGACCTTGTGATGCTTGCTGAAAAAGAAAGGGCCGAGGCCATCCGCGTCGATTCCTTCACCCTCGAAGAGTACAAGCTAACGGCGCATATCCCGCAGCCAACCCTGAATGTTCGGAATGGCAAAGGAAACGCAAATGGCCTGAAAGATTTTCAGCAGGTGCTTAATTAATTAGCTTTTTTGCTGATTATCAGTTAAAAAACAAATACGTAGTGGTTAAGGTTGAGCCGGGTTCGGAAGTGCATCACTTTCGGGCCCGGCTTTTTTTAATCCCGCAATACAGAATCGGCGGTATCGGTCTCATTTCACCGCATTCAACAAAACGGCCTTTTCCCGGATCATTTCCAAAAAGGTTGGATTGGTTTTGGTAACATCATCATAAACCACATCAATTTTCTGATCACCGATTCCTTTCTTCACACGAACCAGAAAGCTGATTTTGTTATCAAGCGTGAAGGCAGACTTTTCGGGTTCCGGAAGTTGCAGCAACAGATCAATATCACCGCCTTTCTGACTCAGATCGGCACGGGAGCCAAAAAGGAGTACCGAAACTGAATCCCCAAAAACGGTCTTTGCAGCCTGATTGATGGTCGCAATCTCTTCCTCAGAGAGCCTTACAGGCTTGCCGGTGGTTGGGGGCTTGTATTCCATCCTCTTAAATTTAGTTCGTTTTTAATATGGTTATATACAGAGATCAAAACCTCTGAGTCTTCCCAAACTTTATTTAGTGCGATAGCAGTTTCATTAATCGTTGACGGGTAATCATTCGAAATTATATTTCGGGTTTCCCGCAAAGAGCGCCATAAGTCTGCACTCTTAATAAAACCTAACTTCTCAAGTCTGTTTAAGGTATCGGTCATTGTATAACCGGTTGTAACTTCGTCCAAACATTGAAGGGTAAGCGGAAATAATGAACCCCCCATTTTGTCCTGTAGCTTGCTAAAACGGAATACAAGTTGGTCGGTATAAGTTAAGTAGCTTTTCTTATTGAAGGATATAAGCTCGGGTGAAAAGGGATACATTGGGCTAAGGTTCTCTCTTGCAAAGGAAATAGTCAATGCGTGTGAATCACACTGATAAATCACACCCAAAAGTTTGCTTTGTAACTCTTCCTTAATCATAGATCACTTTCTCTCAAATAATGGGTTTAAGTAATTTATGATTATTGATTTAAATGAAAGCTATAACATGCTGCCATTAAGAGCATCATCAAAATCCGAAACTTAACGTCAGCCCGTGAAACAGCTGCATGCTGCCATCAGGCAGAGCCGTGAGGAAGGTGTCTGGCATGGCGCTCAGGCGGTTTAGCCGGGCAGAGGAATTCCATAAAAGCCAGGCATCGAAGGCCATCAGGAATGCGCCCTGCACCATCACGGCACTGCCAAACTGCCGTACCCGGCTGCTGCTGCCCAGATAGTTCATGGTAAAACCCGTTGCAATGTAGCCGGCATTAAGTCCTGAGTTTACGGCCAGAATCCTGTTGAAGAGCATTTCATCGCGCATCACCGTCTCAAAGCTTACGCCCGCGGTGTATGTGTCGGTGCCTGCAAGGGCAAAAGCTGCGATGCCCGCATTTACCAGGCCCCAGCCGGCTGTCATGAGTCCAAAATCACGCAGGCCTTCGCTGCTGAAAGCAAGGGCGCTGCCGCCGAGTAGGTTTGCGCTGCCCCAGCCCAGCAGTATGAGCATGGCAAGGCGCTCCTGCCGGAGCCTTTCGTTGCCGGGCTTCAGCCAGTCATTTCCGGTTGTAACAGTTAACGAATGGATGGCGGGCATGTCGCGGGCTGAATCACCCCCGTTTTGACTGAAAGCGGTACGGGCATCTGTTGCAATAAAAAACAGAAAAAGCAGCATCAGTACTGCCGGATGGTATAGGAAAGTGGACTTTTGGGCGGATGGAACCATGGTAAAAATCGTTTGGTAAATGGAGCGTAACACAGTCTTCAATCTAACGTTTGTGCAGGGAATTCCCTCAAATAGGTGTATTTTACAAACTGTTCGTCAATAATTGCCCTAAATCTGCTAAGCCGGATTTGACCGAACAATGCCGGTTCATGTGCCGGCTTTGGTTACGCCTTTAATGAGCGGAATATCAATATCATCAATAATCATTATAACCAATACTCTTTCATTCCTATGAAACAGCTTATGCTTATGCTTACAGTTGTTCTGCTGTTTGTTTCCGGATTTCAGCCGGTGCAGGCGCAGAGCCTCGAAGCTTTCGAACAGCGGGTTACCGAGTTCACCCTCGATAACGGCCTGCATTTTATCATCATTCAGCGGGATGTTGCTCCGGTGGCATCTTTTGTCACTTTTGGCAACATCGGCTCAGTTGACGAGCCTGTCGGGCAGACGGGCATCACACATATTTTTGAGCACATGGCTTTCAAAGGCACGCACACCATTGGCACAACCGATATAGAAGCGGAAATGCCCCTCATTATGGCGATGGATGATGCCTACCGCGCCTGGCACCGCGAGCACACAAGCCGACAGCCGGATGAGGTGCGTGTTGCCGAGTTATGGGCTGAGTTTGAGCGCCTGCGCGATGAAGCTCAGCAATTTGTGGTCAACAACGAGTTTTCAACCATCATCGACCGGGAAGGCGCTGTTGGCATGAATGCTTTCGTAAGTGCCGATGCCACCGGCTATTTCTACAGCCTGCCCCAAAACCGTGCCGAGCTTTGGTTTAAGCTGGAAGCGGATCGTTTTATGAACCCTGTGATGCGCGAATTTTATCAGGAGAAGGATGTGATCTGGGAAGAGCGCCGCGACCGAACCGATAACAACCCGACAGGCCGTCTTGTTGAGGAGTTTTTGTCGGTTGCATTTTCGGCGCACCCGTACCGTAACCCGCCGATTGGCTGGCCTTCTGATATCGACGCGGTTACCATCCGTGAAACCCTCGCTTTCTATGAAGCCTACTTTATCCCGCAAAACCTCACCATGGCCATTGCCGGGGATGTGGATCCTGCCGAGATGCGCCGCCTTGCCGAAAAATACTTTGGGAGCTGGCCTGCACGCGAAGACTCCCCCCGTGTGGTAACCGTTGAGCCACCTCAGCGGGGCGAGCGCCGGCTTACGATTGAAGATCAAAGCCAGCCCGTTATGCTAATTGGCTATAAAAGTGTAGATGAGCAGCATCCTGATTTTGCGCCACTAAGCATGCTCGCTTCTATCATGTTTGACGGCCGCACTTCCCGTTTAAATCGCAGTCTTGTAGTTGAAGAGCAGCTGGCCCTGCAGGTACAGGGTTTCAATGGTTTCCCGGGTACCCGTTTCCCGGGCCTTTTCCTGATGATCGGGGTGCCCAATGCAGGTGTTGAAACCGCTGAAATAGAACAGCGCATCTATGAAGAAATTGAGCGCATTAAAAACGAAGGCGTCACCGAGACCGAGCTTGAACGGGTTCGCACTCAGGCGCGCGCATCTACCATTCGCGGCCTAACGAGTAATATGAATATCGCGCTTTCCTTTGCCCAAACCCATGCCCGTACCGGCGATTGGCGCAATACCTTCCGCGATATCGACCGCCTTTCTGAAGTTACTGTAGAAGATATTCAGCGTGTTGCGCAGCAATACCTCGTTCCGCAGTCCCGCACGGTCGGCAAAATCGTGAATTCCGATACGCCCGTTGCAACCCAATCTGATAACTGAAATTAAGCCAAACCCATGAGAAACAATTTTAAAAGCCTGTTCCTGTTCCTGTTTCTGTTTGCGGCTGCTGTTCTTGCTACAGCTTGTGCAGGACCTTCACAAACAGCGTATGAGCCGCAATTCAGGTTTATTGACCGTCCGGAAACCCTTGTTTTTCCGGAGCTGAATCCTATTGTTGTACCGGAAGTACACACCTTTGAGTTTAACGGCATCACTTTTTATCTCGTTGAAGATAATGAGGTGCCACTCATCAGCCTGAGCGCCATAATCCGCGCTGGTTCGTGGATGGAGCCTAACGATAAAGTCGGCCTTGCAAGCATTACGGGCGAGGTGATGCGTACCGGCGGTACAGTAAACATCCCCGGTGATGAACTCAATGAACTGCTTGAGGGCCGGGCAGCTTCCATCGAAACTTCTTTTGGCCTGAGTTCAGGCAGTGCAGGCATGAGCGTGCTCCGTGAAGATTTCGAGGAATTACTTCCCATATTCATTGAAGTACTTACACAGCCGGCTTTCCCGCAGGATAAACTGGATCTGGCACTCACGCAGCGCCGCAGCATTATCGGCCGCCGGAACGATCAGCCGTCAGGCATTGCAGCACGTGAGTTCCGTCATCTTATCTATGGAAAAAACAGCGTGTTCAGCAGCGTACAGGAGTATGATGACCTGAACAACATTTCCCTTGCGGATCTGGCTGACTTCCACAGCCGCGCAGTGAATGCAAATAATCTGTTAATCGGAATTTCCGGTGATTTTTCTGTTGATGAAATTCGTCCGGTGCTCGAGCGCTATTTTGCCGCAGTTGAGCAGGGTACGCCAAACGAATTGGATTTCCCTGCTGTGAATTACACGGAGGGGCCGTCTATCAACTTCATCCCAAGAACGGATATGAATCAGGCAATAATCCGGATGGGCCATATAGGCGGTTTTCGTGATAACCCGGATTATGCCGCGCTTCAGGTGATGAACCAAATGCTGAGTGGTGGGTTTTCCGGTCGTTTGATGCAGGAGGTGCGTACGCGTCAGGGGCTGGCCTACTCCGTAAGCGGCTCTTTCGGCAGCGGCACCCTGTTCCAGGGGCAGTTCTTTGCCGGGCTGAGTACCGCGAGTGAAACGACCGGCCGCGCCATCAACGCGACCATCAATGAAATCCGACGCCTGCAGGATGAGCCTGTAACACAGGAAGAACTCGATGAAACCCGCGACCGCTTCCTGAATTCGCTTGCGTTTCGCTATTCCAGCCGGGCTGCAGCGCTCAGTGAGCGCATCAACAACGCTTACATAGGCCTGCCTTTCGATGCCTTCGAGCAGTACGTAGAGCAGGTGCGCCTTGTAACCCCTGAAGATATTCAGCGCGTTGCGCGTGAGTATCTGAGGCCTGAAGCCCTGCACATTCTCGTAGTGGGTAACCCGAATGAAATCGGGGATCAGCTTGAGCGTTTCGGAGAAGTGCGCGAAATCGACATCACCATACCGCGCCCGGGCGCTTCTGAACCGCGGCCTGTTGCCTCGGGTGATGCGCAGGCCGGTCGCGAGTGGGCGGGCCGCATGGCCAGCGCCGTGCTCGGCGGCTCCGCCATCGAAACGCTGAAATACGAAGGCAGCTTCGCCTCAAGTCAGCTCCCGCCGGGCATAACCATCGATGTGAATGTGAACTACAACTTCGCCGAAAACAGCGTTGTTCAGGTGCTCAACACGCCAATGGGTACTCAAACCATCGGATTTGCCAACGGTGCAGCGTATGTCGAAGCCATGGGGCAGCGGCAGAATCTGCCTGCTGAGGCCGCTGCTTCTTACCGCCGCATGCTCGAGCTTCACTATGTTACCCTCGCCCTTAAAGCCATGCACGGTACCCTTGCCGTTGAATACACCGGCACTGAAACTCATGAAGGCCGCGAGTTTGCCGTCCTTTACCTGTCCGGCTCCGAATCGACCCTCAAACTTGATGCTGAAACATCCCTGCCGGTTCAGCTCAGCTACATGGAGTTTGTGCCGCAGCTTGGTGCCGAGGCTGAAATGGTGATGCGCTTCGAAAACTGGACGAGCGGCAGTGGCATTCAGGCCGCTCTTATGCAGCGCCAGCTGATGAACGGCGATGAAGTGAGTACATACACCTTCCGCACTCATACCGCCGAATAGGTTTAGTCTAAGAATAAATCTTTACAAAGGCCGCATCTTCACGGATGTGGCCTTTCTTTTTGTTATTTTTTAAGTTAGGAGAAATTTCACTGATGGTCCGGGAATTCAGAGTGAGCTTTTTGTAGCTGTATGAAAATTATGTTCCTTATATTTAAAGGAGTTTATATAAATAAATATCCTTAAGGTCTGCTTTTGGTGCCCAAGCACTGTAATCAGTTAAAAAATTTGAGGTTGTGCGGATGAAACGTGAATCAATCGCGACCAAAAACCTGTTGGTCCTGATTTTATCTTTTTTGCCGTTTATTGCCGGAATTGGCTATTCGGTACTGAACAGCCCGGAGCGATCTTATTTCAGCGAAGCCATCAATATGGCGGGCTCTCAGCGTATGCGCACCATGCTTATTGCAAATTATGCACAACAGCTCAATGCAGCAGCAACCGGTTTAAATTCAAAAGAAGCACAGCAGGAAATCTCAGCCGTACTGTCGGATGAAATTGACATCTACCGTCGTTTTGCTGCTGCCCTGCGCTATGGCGATGAAAGCTTGGGTCTGATTCCTAATCATGTGCCTGAAATCCGGGATGAACTTATACGAATTGATCAGGAAATTGAGGCCTATATCCGAAACGGTCTGCTGTTATTGCAAAATCCGGCTGAAACTGATTATGTGAGGGATATCATCGCATCAGCTATGAATCTGAAAGATGAGTTTCACCTAATTACGGCGCTTTTTCAGCAGGGCAATGATACGATGATTGAACGGCAGCGGCGTATCGATCTTGGTCTTATCAGCTTTGCTTTTTTTATTACCATTTTAGGCGTTGTGCTTACCCGTAAGATTAAAAAACAGGAAGAGAACCTGCTCATTGCAAGTGAGGAGGCATTGGCTGCGAATGAGGCTAAATCGCTTTTCCTGGCAAACATGAGTCACGAAATCCGCACTCCCCTGAACGGCGTAATTGGCTTTACTGAGCTGCTGAGCGATACGGAGCTTTCGCCGGTGCAGAAGCAGTATGTTGAAAGTGCGAATGTTTCCGGGCATATATTATTAGGTATCATCAACGATATTCTTGATTTTTCTAAAATTGAGGCTGGCATGATGAGCCTCGATGTGGTAAAAACCGACCTCATCGAACTCGCAGAAAGCAGTGTTGAGATAATCCGTTTTTCGGCTGACAAGAAAAAACTTGAAGTTTTGCTAAATTTTGGTGGTGATATACCCCGCTATGCATGGATCGATCCGGTG
Organism: Cyclonatronum sp.; assembly: GCF_022565315.1. Classification (NCBI taxonomy): domain Bacteria; kingdom Pseudomonadati; phylum Balneolota; class Balneolia; order Balneolales; family Cyclonatronaceae; genus Cyclonatronum; species Cyclonatronum sp. The sequence goes on from NZ_JAIUMX010000103.1 coordinate 9,441, forward strand.
CGACTTAAACAAATTCTTGCTAATCTGCTCGGTAATGCAGTTAAATTTACAGAGGAGGGAGAGGTCGAACTTCGTGTGAGTTTTGAAAAGTATGATGAAGAAAGAAGTAAACTCAGATTTGACGTGAGAGATACGGGTACCGGAATTACCGAAGAAGACCAAAAGAAACTTTTCAAAGCCTTTTCACAGGGCGATCCTTCAACAACCCGTAAGTATGGGGGCACCGGTCTGGGCCTGATTATCTCTCAGATGATTGCTGAAAAAATGGGAAGCAGCATTATGCTTAGCAGTACAGCAGGCAAAGGAAGTGTTTTTTCCTTTGAACTGCTTACCAGAACTGAACAGGGAGCTACGCCTGAAAAAAAAGACTTCAGCCATATCCGTTCTGTTTTAGTGGCAGATGATAATTTCAATAACAGGAGTATTTTAGATGCCATGCTCTGGGCTAAAAAAATAACCCCGGTCGTTTGTGCGTCTGGCACGGAAGCAATCAGGCTGCTAAAATCAGGAAATAAGTTTGATGTGTTTTTGTGCGATTATCATATGCCGGAGTTCGACGGGCTGCAAACCATTCAGCTTATCCGCGAAGAATTTGGTAACACACTTCCTGTCATATTGCTTCATTCATCCTCTGATGAAGTACATATCAGTAAATTCTGTAAAGATTATCATGTGGCGGGCAGGTTAACCAAGCCGGTTAAATCCAAGGATCTTTTTGAACGGATGCTGGCCATCTTGCCGGGTACCCTTCCCGGTACAGAGAAAGTGGAAACCGCTGAGTTGAAGCCTTTTGTCTCCAAAGGTTCAGCTGTTGAGGGAACAGTTCTGATTGCTGAAGATAATATGATGAATATGCGCATGATTACCGCCACAATGAGGCGGTTTTTTCCGAATATCCGGGTTATTGAAGCCGTTAACGGAGCGCAGGCGGTTCAGCTCACAGAAAAGCTCAATCCGGATTTAATTTTGATGGATATTCAAATGCCGGAAATTGACGGAAATGAGGCCGCAAAAATTATCCGGCGTAACGAATCTGAAAAGGGCAGGGTTAACGGCGTACCCATTGTTGCCCTTACCGCCGGGGCGTTAAAAGAAGATCAGACCAAAGCAGTTGAAGCAGGAATGGACGCTTTTCTAACTAAACCGGTTGATACAAACAAGCTTTGTTTTGTTATTGGCAGCTTCCTTTTTCCGGAAGAAGCAATGTAACAGTCAATAATGCCGCGTTTAGGGAATATCCATCATTGTTCCGTAAAGCGGTTTTTGAAATATATAAAAAAGGGTTTCCGCCAACGAATGGCTGAAACCCTTTTTGATTTTGTTGAACTGAACTGAACTGAACTGTTATGCAGTGATAAAGGCTTAGCGCGGACGCGGCCCCGGAGGTGCGTATTTTTCAACCCATTCCCGCACCTGATGGTACCAGTAAATGGAGTTGTTTGGCCGCAGAATCCAGTGGTTTTCGTTGGGGAAGTAAATCAGGCGGGAATCTACACCGCGGCTTTGCAGGGTGCGGAACAGCTCGAAGATCTGCCCGACCGGCACCCGGAGGTCGTCCTGACCGTGGGTGAGCAGGGCAGGGGTGTTGAAGTTTCCGGCGAAGTAGTGCGGGGAGATGGCCTCATAAATGGTACGGCCATCGAAATGAGAGCCGTCATCTTCCCAGTAATTTCCGAAGCGGGTTGAGTGAACGGCGAAATCGGCAGCCATTTGCGAGTAGAGGTTGTAAACCGGCGCGTGGATGAGCAGGGCGTTGAACGGGTGCTCTTTGCCTAACAGGATGCTCGAGAGGTAGCCACCGTAGCTTGCACCGCCGGCAAACATGCGGTCACTATCGATCCAGTCTTTTTCCATGAACCACTCTGCGGCACGGATGGTGTCTTCGTAGGGCTTGGTGATCCAGTCGGGGTTGATGGCATCAGTGAAATCCTGACCGAAACCGTCGGAGCCGTGGAAGTTGTGCCAGGCCGTAACGTAGCCCCAGGAGGCAAAGGTCTGCGCGTTCCAGCGGAAGTGGAAGCCGTCGGTGATGGCACTGTGCGGACCGCCGTGGATGAGCAGAAACAGCGGATATTTTTTGCTTGAATCGAAGCCGGCCGGGTAATGAACCCACATTTGGATCTCTTTTCCGTCAGCGCCGGTGTAGGTAACTGACTCGTAAGTGCCGAGATCAACTTCGGCCATGATGTCGTCGTTGAGGGTGTCGATTCGTTTGCTGCTGCGCTCAGGGATGTCGAGGATGTGCAGCTGCGGCGGGTGCAGGAAGCTGTGGTTGAGAGCCACAACGGTGCCGTTCAGGGCTACATCGAGAGAGGGATAATCGGTTGCGCCGGTTACGGGCAGCGGCTCAACGCCTGGTACGATGTGGAAGCGGAAGATGCGGCGGGTGCCGGCATCAGACACGGAGCCGAACAGGCTTTCGTTGTTCGCATCCCAAACGACTGAGCCGACCGAGCGGTCCCAGTTTTCGGTCTGATTTCGGATCGCGCCGGTCTCGACCGTGTAGATCATCAGGTCGTTGGTGTCGGCGTAAAAGCCGGGGATGCGGTTCCGGGTGAAGGCGAGCAGCCGGCCGTTTCGGCTGAACCTCGGGTTGCCGTCAACGCCGATGTTATCAGGGGTGATGTTGACTGCTTCTATGCTGCCGGGGGCAACGCGGAACAGGTCAATTTTGGGATTGAGGTCGTCGCGGTTGGCATCGCTCATGAACACTACGAGCGACTCATCGGGGCTCACATCGTAGCTCGAAGCACCCGAAGAGGAGCGCGGCAGTTCACGGCCGGTTGGCAGGGTGATGTTGAGGGTTTCGCCGCCGGTATGATGGATGCGAAACAGATGCGATTGCCGCTCTTCATTTAGGAAACGATCGAAGGATGCGAAGGGCAGGCGGTTCCAGGTGAGGCCGCTCATGTGTGAGGCGCGGTCGGCGGCGAGGCGCTCAGCCATTTCACTCCAGCTCATGCCGGGGAAAATGCTCGAAATAAAGTACAGGTGCTCGCCCACCCACTTGATGCCGGTAACGCCGGTCGGGATTTCCGTGAGGCGGATGGCTTCGCCCGGCTCACTGATAGGCAGGATGTAAATCTGTGAGGCTTCATCGCCATCGCGGCGGCTTACGAAGGCCAGGTGATTCCCGTCGGGGCTGAAAGCCGGCTGACCGTCGGCTGAGCCGTGCCGGGTGAGGGGCCGCTCCACGCTGCCATCGGCGGTGTACAGCCAGAGGTCGGTATGAGAGCGGTCGTCGCTTACGGTGTAGCGGGTAACAGGGGCCACAATCCAGCGGCCATCGGGTGAGATTACGGGGTTTCCGATGCGTTTCATTTCCCACATGCGCTCAACGGTAAGGGCGCGGGAGTCGTCGGCCTGCCAGGCCGGCGGATGCGCCTCGAGCTGTGCCGTGCTGCTGCAGCCCAGGGCAAGCGGCAAAAGGGTTATCAGCAATAGTGCAGTAAAGTAGCGTTTCATTTGGTTGGATCTGTGATTAGGGTTAGGAGGATGTCATCCGATAAAATAAAAAACAACCATCAGACCAGAAGGGCGGGCTGATGGTTGTTTCAGTTTTGCGAAATCAGTCAGATTTCATCTGAACATTCCGGTACAAAATACAGGAACGCCAAAAATAATGTCTTAATCGACTGATTTAATTTACCGGTGTAGGGTCGAGGCCGCGGCGGCGAAGCAGCGCATCTACGGTGGGGTCCTGCCCTCGAAAATCGCGGTATAGCTCCATCGGATCCCGACTGCCGCCGCTGGAGAGTACGGTGC
>NZ_JAIUMX010000104.1:0-13082 GCF_022565315.1 Cyclonatronum sp.
CCTCAAAATCGTGGTTGCCGGCAGTAACGACAACCGGAATATCGTGGTCGCGAAGCAGCGAGAGTCCGGCGGCAAGCGCCTCAAAGGCCTCGAAAAAACCGGAGGCCTCATCGACCACATCGCCGGCGAGCAGCACAGCCCCGGCACGGGAATCAGCCGCGAGCCGGGCGAGCCGAAGCCAGCCGGCCGAAGCCCGGAGCAGGTCCGGTTCCGGCCCGAAACCAGCCCCGGCAGCAGAACCGGCCGCAGCCGCGCGCCGCCCCAGGTGGAGATCAGCGGAAAGGAGGAGGGTAGGCATGGGGGATAAACTAATAGGGTTAGTTTTTTTGTAAAAAAAGGAGAAATGAATAGAAATCAAATATATAGCGGGACATTTACCCTGTTGGGGAATGAGTTTCAGGATAAGATGCCCTAATATTGGCTTAAAAAATTAAATTCGATATCAAAAAAAAGTAGCTTTTTAAAATCAACTTGCTTAGGTTGAGTTTTGTATTAGTTACAATAAGTAAAACGGGGAAATAATATAAATAGGGTCACATATAATTAAATCGATTAAATCTACAGATTACAGGAATGCAACTTATTAATGAAAATCCATACAGGATAGCGGGGTTATTGGCTGATTCATCAGCAAGAGAGCTGCAAAGACAGAAAGGCAAGATTTCAAAATATGTAATGGTCGGGAAGGAGATCGTATCAGATTTTGATTTTGCATTCCTGGGGCCGGTTGAACGTTCTGAAGCTTCAATCAACAAAGCTTTTTCTCAAATTGAGCAAAACCACGACAAGGTCATACATTCTTTGTTCTGGTTCATATCGCAGAACACCTTTGACGAAACGGCACTAAACTACCTGATTAAAGGCGATAAAGAAAAGGCAACAGAGATATGGGAAAGGGTTACTACTGGCAAAGAGCTCTCTGCGAAAAACTATTCCTGTTTTAGCAATCTGGGTACAATTAAGTTGTTGGGCAATACCAAAAAGGAAATTAAGGAAGGAATCGGTATTAAACTTAAGCTCATTGAATCTCCTCATTTTTCAGACTTCGTGCATGTTGTTGCGGACGAGACTTATTCAATTGATCCGCACAAACAAACAGCGCAACTGATTGACAAACTTGTAAAAGAGTTTGTTGTAATGTACTCTGTACCTGACACAATCAAACTTTTCAGTAAAGCCAGCGGAAGCGCGAAAAAATATATAATTGATAAGTTTTCCGCTGAACCCCTTCAAAGAATTGAATCTCAGGTTGAAAGCACAAAAGCGCTTAGAAAGGCCAAACCGAGTTATGCCTACAAATATGGCTTTAAGCTATTTGCAGCATGTAAGGCCGATTTATCTTTACTTAAATCCCTTCTTGGACCGGAAGATCTGAAATATAAAATGGCCGCAGATAATCTGGCTAAAGAGGTTCTGCAATGCGGTGTAGATTACTTTCAGGAATTCAAGGAAACTCAAAACCCGAGTGCAGAAAGTCTTAAACTTATTAAGTATGCTGAATCGATAGCAGTGGGTTCACAAACGAAAGAAAGGATACGGGAAAATAAGGAAGGTCTTGAGGAGTGGGCAAAGACGGCACCAGTTAAAGAAGAATTTAAGTTCATTTTTGAAAAACTGCTTGAATTTAAGGATGCATACGACTCAACTCAGAATGCAAGACAATTGGTGATGTCCTGTAAGCCTAAGCTCGAACAGATAAAAGATGTTATTGGCGCCGACAACGAAGAGTATCTTAATTTGAGCAGCTTAGTAGCAGGAATTGCATTAGGAATGCTTGTAACGGTGATTAATGAAGAGCAAAATAGTTTCTCTGTTAAGTACGGCGAGTATAATTCCTTAAAGACAGCCTTACGGGATGCATTAGAAGTTTCAATGCAAATCGAAGATCTGGACATGAAAGCAGAACAGCGCAATCATTTTGAATCCAACTTCAGGATATTAAAATCAATTGCGTCGCAGCTTGGTATAACCCCTCCGGTGAAAAAACAGGTCCCAAGATATACTTCCCCTTCGAGACCTGTAACGTCTTCAAACAGATCAGAAGTTAAACCAAAAACAAATACAGAAAACCGTGCGGCACAAGCTTCTACAAGCTCTGAAAATAGTGATATTCCGTGGTTTAAGATTATTGGATGGGGCGTCTTTTTAATCATAATGTTAAGAGCTTGCGCAGGGTGACAACATCAATCTTGATTTTTATTCTATGAAAATTATTTTTCTTTTAAGCCTTTTTATCGGCACTACATTTCAACTGTCTCAGGCACAATCAGATAGCTTGCTGATTAATCAGATACCTGTTCTTCATTCAGCGTTGGAGAGGATTGAACAGCGAATTGTCGAAATAAATGAACTGCAAGCACTTCATAATCAACGTTTTGAAAATCAGGCAGATAGTTTAGAACTATTGGTCAGCAGGATTGAAGACCTCACTTCAGCAACTAATGAAATTGCTGGTCTGATAAGCCGGCAGCAAAGTTTGGTTCAGCAGCAGCAACAGCAGCAAAGAGATATAACACAGCTTACCAATCAGACCAATTTACTTGGAAACAGAGCCGATAGTTTGCAAACACTGCTTACCCAAACGCAAAATAATATGGCATCGCTGGCTGACGACCTCGGTATTCAAATTGAGGAAACAGGTAAGCAGGCTGAAACCCGGATTTTGGAATTAGGAAGCGATGTAGAAAAGAACCGCCTGTATTGGATTATAGCTACTCTGGTAATCCTTCTGCTTGGGGGGCTCATGTTTTTATTCCTCGGCAAAAGAATAAAATCAAGCCATACCGATATTGAAACACAAATCAGAAATACTAAGAAGTCACTGGAAGAGGAAGGGTTGAGACTTGATGCCAAGCTTATTCAGGTTCTTGAAACTCAATTAAAAGTACAGCAGGAGGAAACAAAAAGGCAACCGGATGAACCAGCTGAAAAAATTGATCACTCCCTGGCATTGAAGGTTGCTGATGAAATAGTAAGAATGCAAAAAAACATTTCAAGAATGGATGCTGGGATCAAAGGACTTAAGCCATTGGAAAAAGGAATTGAACGAATACAAGCCAATTTTGCCGCCAATGGCTATGAAATGGTGAATTTGATGAACAATGAATATGACGAAAGAATGAATATTGATGTTATCAATTTTGTAGAAGACGCTTCTTTAGAAGCAGGCAAAAAAGTTATTTCTAAAATCATAAAACCACAAGTAAACTTTAATGGTATCCTGATTCAAAGAGCACAGGTTGAAGTTTCACAAAATTAAATCTTTACAAAATGACAAGAACAAAAATTGACTACGGAATCGACTTAGGAACTACTAACTCGGCAATTTCGAGAATCGAAAATGATAAGGTAAAAATCATTAAATCGTTAGACAAACAAAAGGATACAACACCTTCTTGTATTGCATTTAATCCTAAAGGTACTTTGTATGTTGGAGACAAAGCATATGATATTTACAGATCGAACAGTCTCAAAAGTCTGTCCAACAAAAGCCCTTTGAACGCTTATGTTGAGTTCAAAAGAACCATGGGTACAGACAAAAAGTACCATAGTACATACGTAGATAAGGATTTCACTTCAGAAGAACTTTCAGCAGAGGTATTAAAAAGGCTAAAGGAATATGTTCAGGACGAAAATATTAATGCTGCAGTAATTACGGTTCCTGCTGCTTTCAAAAACAATCAAATTGATGCGACAAGGCGAGCAGGAAAATTAGCGGGTTTTGACCACGTTGAAGTTCTTCAAGAACCCGTTGCTGCATCAATGGCTTATGGACTTGATAGTAAAAAGAAGGATGGTTTTTGGTTAGTCTTTGACTTTGGTGGTGGAACTTTTGATGCTGCATTGCTTAAAGTTGAAGATGGCATAATGAAAGTAATCGACACAGAAGGAGACAATTACTTAGGCGGTAAGAATTTAGATTATGCTATCGTTGACCAACTTATCATTCCTCACATCCAAGAAAGATTTTCAATTGATGACTTGCTTTCTGACGATATAAAGAAAGAAGAGTATAGAATCGGATTAAAGTTTTTCGCAGAAGAAATAAAAAACAACCTTTCATTCAATCCATCACACAATATATATGTTGATCCAGGTGAATGTGGAGAAGATGATGAGGGTGAAGAGATAGAAATTGACCTTACTGTTACGCAAGAACAACTTAAAAATGTCCTTGCCCCTATCTTCCAAAAAGCTATTGATTGTAGCCTTACACTGTTAAAAAGGAATAATTTAAAAGGTAGTTCTTTGGATTCTCTCATTTTAGTTGGTGGCCCAACACTTTCACCAACCTTGAGAGAAATGTTAGAAAAACAAATTTGCAAACCTGATACAAGTGTTGACCCAATGACGGTGGTATCTGAAGGAGCGGCTTTATATGCCTCAACGGTTGTATTATCAGAAGAAATTCGGGAGCAAACGAGAGACAGGACAAAAATCCAGATAGAAATTGGTCACGAAGCATCGACTGTAGAAACAGAAGAATTTGTAACCCTAAAAATTTTAAAAGACAAAACCGAAGGTGAAATCCCTCCCAAAGTTTTCGCTGAAATTAAGAGGGGGGATAATGCATGGTCAAGTGGTAAAGTTAAAATTAATACAACTGGGGAAGTAGTTGACGTTCAATTGATTGAAGATAAAAGTAATTTTTTTACTGTTACTCTTTATGACGACAAGGGAAACCTGTTGGAAAGTGAACCGAACTCATTTTCCGTAATGCAAGGCATAGGTGGTATAGGCTCAATGCAGACTTTGCCATATAATTACGGAATAGAAATAAAGCAGAAAGTATCGGGAAAAATAGTTTTTTCACAAGTACAAGGTCTAGAAAAAAACAAATCATTACCAGTTACAGGTGTGAAGAATGATTTGAAAACACAAAAAGCTATTCGACCAGGGCTGTCATCTGACTATATAAAAATCCCTTTGTATCAGGGAGAGTATGGAGCTGAAGGCACGAGGGCAATTTATAATGATCATATTTATGATATAATAATTAGTGGGGAGGATTTACCAGCACTATTGCCTGAAAACAGTTTAGTCGAATTGACAATTAGTTTGGATAAATCTCAAGATCTGAAAGTGACAGCATTTTTTCCATATTTAGAATTTACTATGGAAATTGAAGTTCCTAAAGGCGGATCCGATTCCGTTGAAACAAATTGGCTGTCTAATGAAATCAGAAAAGCAAAGGGAGCTTTTTCTGAGCTCAGCTCAGATGAAAATCAAACCAACACTCAAAAGCTAAATAAAGTAAAGGAACAGTTAGAAGAAATTGAGAATAAATTTGAGAAAAGCAGAAACGACGTTGATGTTAAGCAGGAAGTTCTGACTAATCTCAGAAAAACTCTCAAATTAATTGATGAATTAACTGAAACATCCGAATGGCCAAAACTGGAAGAGGAGCTGAAGGAAGCCTATTACCGGCTGGAAAAAGCTAATAAAGACTTGGGTAACGAAAAAACAACTGAGCATGTAACCAATCTGAAAAAACAGTTGGAAGAGGTCATCAGGGCAAAAGAAATTAAGCTTGGAAATGTTTTGCTGGATGAAATCAACTCCTTGTATTTTCAGCTTACTTTCATTTATCAGCTCATAGCCTTTATTCGCCATCATAATCAGAGTTTTGATTTGTACAGATGGAGAGACAGAAGCAAGGCAAGAACACTCTTAAATCAGGGACTTCAGAAAATCGGTGAAAGGCCTGATGCAGAGGAACTACACCCGATTGTTATTGCGCTAATTGAACTGCTACCCCCTGACGAAAGGCCAAGTGGTGATGATTCTGTACTAGTCGGATAAATGAAAGTTAACAACGGCATATATATAGGCACTTCATCAGCTTCCATTGCTAAAATGGAAGCTGGTGTATCTTTTTTTGATAGTAGTGCTGCAATCAATGACTCCTGTATTATTGCTAATTATTTGGCTGGTTTATACAAAAGAATGAGGGAATGAGATAGGTTGAAACATTTTTCATTTGATGAGTACGTTGATCATTAATTCGTAAATCAGAAAGTTAACAAGCAATGAGTAATCAACACCAGTTACTGTCACGCGGCCAAATCATAGATGGCAAATACACCATAGCCTTCTTTCTCAAAAAAGGAAGCTATGCTGAATCATACCGTGTAACTGACAGGAAAAAGCAGGCAAAGTTTCTCAAGCTCTTTGCGCTTTCCAAACTGCACAGAACGCAGTTCGACTCCAACGGTGATGTGCTTGAAATTGAAATCCTTAAGAAGCTCAAGCACCCTAATCTTGTTAAGTATGAAGGTTCCGGAAGCCTGATAGCTGACAATCAAAAATATGCTTACGTAATCCTGGATTTTATTAGCGGTGAAACCCTCGCAGAACGGATGAAAAGAGAGCATGTGCTGAATCCCTATGAAGCTAAAGAGATTATGTTGGGGGTATTAAATGGTTTAAACTATCTGCATAGTAAAAAAGATAAAGTTATACATAATGATATTACTAATCTGAATGTGATGCTGGACTTGTCCGGTCAGGTTCCTGTTCCAAAAATAATTGACTTTGGATATGCCCGGTATCAAAGTCAAACAAACAAAGAATTCCACAAAGAAGGGCTAAATCCCTTCTACACAGCCAATGAGGCATTTAATAAAGTTTTTTCTGTCCAAACCGACATTTTCTCTGCCGGTGCGCTGTATTTTCATTTGTTGGTCGGGCTTCCGCCATGGTTTATTGAGCTTTCGCAGTACAGGTCCGACACCGTTGATCTTGAAGACGCCCTGCTCAGAGAGCGCAAGAAGCCATTGCAGGTACCCGGAACGGAATCAAGAATTGAAGAAAGTACCTTCAACATCATTGCCAAAGCGCTGCAGCCTGATGCGGAGTACCGGTTTAAGCGCGTGAAAGATTTTATCCTTGCAATAAGCGGTGAAGCCGAAGTTGAAAGTCAGGTTTCCGGAAACAAGGCTAAGTTCGTACAAACTGCAAGACCTCTAAAAGCAGGGGAGGGTTTTGCAGCAATTGCGGGTATGCAGAAACTGAAAGACCTGATGCAGAGAGATGTAATTGATGCTATAAAGGACAAAGAAAAATATGCTGAATTTGGGTTAACAATTCCGAATGGGATGCTGTTGTACGGCCCTCCAAGATGCGGAAAAACGTTCTTTGCAGAAAAGTTTGCTGAAGAAGTTGGTTATAAATTCTTCAACATTAAACCTTCTGATATCCAAAGTAAGTGGGTTAATGCGACCCAGGAAAACATAAAAAATTTATTTGATGAGGCCAGAAAAAATGCGCCAAGTATAATTTTTATCGACGAATTAGATGCGTTGATTCCAAACAGAGAAAATCCGGGTGTGAATCATATGAATACCAGTGCGGTGAATGAGTTCCTCGCCCAAATGAATAATTGTGGTGCCGACGGCGTATTTGTGATAGGAGCAACCAACTTGCCAAGCTCAATTGATCCTGCCGTTTTAGGCACAGGCAGGCTCGACAGGAAAATTTACGTCCCGGTTCCGGATTTTGAAGCGAGGGTTTCGCTTTTCAAAATGTATCTGAATAACAGACCCATCGAAGTAGGTTTTGATTATCAAAAACTGGCTGAATTAACAGAAGATTATGCTTCAAAAGATATTCAGTTTATCTGCGATGAAGCAGCGAGGCAAGTGGTTAAGGTGGCGCCCCGGATATCGATGCACAATCTGTTACTTGCAATAGAAGAAACTACACCCTCCTTAACTAAGGAACAGCTCATGAAGTACAGAAAAGAGCGGGATAAAATGGATAGCAGAAAAAGCAGCAGTGCCCGGAAATCAAAAATTGGATTTTAAATGATTAAAACAATGAATAACATAAGCTTAGATAAACTCTTTTTGAAAACTGCTTTCTCTTGTATGGCTTGCGATGGTCATATTGACGAGAGAGAAGTAAGTTTGATTAAAACGCTGCATCATCAAAAGAAAACTTTTGGTGAAATTGATATCAACAAAGAGTTGGAAAAATTGCTTTTGGAAATTAACAGCGACGGCAGAAAGTTTCTGAGAAGCTATTTTAATGATTTGGCTGCTTCGGAGCTATCGGAATCAGAGGAATTGAAACTCGTAGAGGTGGCAATAGATACTATTAAAGCGGATGACAAAGTTGAGTACAGCGAAATAAAGTTCTTTAAAGTCATCAAAAGCAAGCTCAAAATAAGTGATGAAACCATATTAAAGTACCATCCTGATTTCGAAGAGTATCTTGAGCAGGATATTATAAGTCAAAATTATCTGGATAAATTACAAAGTGATTATTTTGAAACTCACAAAATGATTGTGTTTGATTCGTTGCCGAATGTTGTAATCAATTCCGATGATAGCAAGAAAGGTACTTAAGCTTTAAGCAGTTAAAATATTCCCGATTCACCAATCCCCCCATGCCCCTTACCCCCAACACCCAAGCCCCCGATTTTTCCCTGCCTGATCAGAACGGTACCCTTGTTTCCCTCGCCGACCTGATTGCCGAAGGTCCGGCGGTGGTGTTTTTTTATCCGAAGGATGATACCCCCGGCTGTACCCGGCAGGCGTGCTCGTTTCGGGATAACTATGCCCGGCTAACGGCGAAGGGCATCCGGGTTGCGGGCATCAGCCGGGATGATGCGGGTTCGCACACGGCCTTTCAGCAAAAACACGAGCTGCCGTTCACCCTGCTCTCCGACACCGATGGCGCTGTTCACCAGGCCTACGGCTGCACCCTCTTCGGCCTGCTGACCCGCCGCGTGACCTTCCTGATAGGTCCCGACCGCCGCATCCGCCTTGCTCACGAAAGCAACTTTCGCATGGATAGCCACGTGGAGGCAGTGCTTAGGGCGCTGTAGGCGGGCGGGTGGCAAAATGAGAGAAGCTCGTTTTTTGCATCATTGCAACTACCCCTTAAGCCGGCTTGAAATTTGCCTGCTTTCGGGTATAGCTGAATCAGCTTTGGGTCAGGTTCATATCAAGGCCATATCAAGGCCATAAATATATGGCTTTGATATGGCCTTGATATGGGTTTGTGCCAAACTTAGTCCCTCAGGTACAAGGAAATGCTCAGTACGGATTGCCGGCAGCTTACCGCGGCCATTTGGAGTCCGGCGGGGTGCGGCAGTCAGGTTAATAAACACATGCCGCAAACAGCTGAGGCCCGGAGATGCGTCTGACCCCAACAGCTAACCCTTTGCCAAACTGTGCAGCTGACTTCCGGATAAAAAAGCAAGGGCTTATCCGCCGATTTGGGATATCAAATCTGCCATTGCAGCCAGTGATGTGCACGGAGTTCCTCCTAAAAAAAATAAAAGCCGGCACTAATTACACCGCTGCGATTCAGTCCCGGCAGCCGCTGCCTGCCCGCGCTTACTTCACCTGTGCTTCATTCTGCCGTTATGGTTTTTTCTTATATTGGGGTCTGATTATGTGATAATCCTTCCAACCCCAATATTATTTAGCAGATATGTATTTCAGCACAACTGATGACAGTATCGAACTCGACAAGATTAAGCAGGACCTCCGTTTCCTGCATGACTGCTACACCGGGATGCTCCGCGATGCCGGTGAAGACGATATCGCCGATATGCTCGACGGCAAACGTGCCCTGCAGCCCGGCGCCGAACGCCTCAGCAAGGCATTCTCCATTTATTTCCAGCTCATCACCATTGTAGAAGAAAACGCCTCCGTTCAGCTGCGCCGCAAGCTCGAGGACGAGCACGGCATGGCCCGCATTTCCGGTCTATGGGGCAAAACCTTCATGCAGCTGAAAGAAGCCGGCGTGGATGCCGCCACCATCACCAAAGCGCTGCCGGGTATCCGCATCGAGCCGGTGCTTACGGCCCACCCCACCGAGAGCAAGCGCTCCACCATGATCGATCAGCTTCGCGCCATCTACCTGCTGATGGTGAAGCGCGAGAACAAAGTGTGGACGGCTCAGGAGAAAAAGCAGATTGAGCAGGAAATCCGTGCCGCCATGCAGCGGCTTTGGCTTACGGGTCAGGTGTTTCTGCAAAAGCCCAGCATTCAGGATGAGCTGCGCAACGTGCTGCACTACCTCACCAAAGTATTCCCGAATGTGATGCCGCTGCTCGATCAGCGCCTGCGCGATGCCTGGCGCGAAGCCGGTTTCGATGAAACCATGCTGGAAGGCACCGAAAACCTGCCCCGCATCAGTTTCGGCAACTGGGTAGGCGGCGACCGCGACGGACACCCGTTTGTGACCGCCGATGTTACCCGCGAAACCCTCGAAACCCTGCGCCGCAGCGCGCTGGAAATGATTGATGCCGATCTTGATGTGCTTGCCCGGCGTATGAGCATCTCGCAGTTTGAGGTACAGGTACCCGAAATGCTTCAGGGACGGATTAATGCTCTGGTCGAAGCGCTTGGTAAAAGCGCCGAAGAGTCGTTGGCCCGAAACCCCAAAGAACCGTGGCGGCAGCTATTGAATATGATGCGGCTCATGCTGCCCGAACCTTCGGGGATAAACCCGCAGGGCAGCGTTCGCTACAGCAGCTATCATGAGCTGCTCGAAGATCTGCGCCTGCTTATCGAATCGCTTCGCGCCATTAACGCGAAAGATATTGCGCGCCTCGATGTGGAGCCCATCATCCGGAAAGTATCGGCTTTCGGTTTCCATCTTGCCGCGCTCGATATCCGGCAGAACAGCCGCTTCCACGATCTCGCCCTTTCGCAGCTGCTTGTTGCCGCAGGGGTAGAGGATGGCGAAAACTTCCCGGACTGGAGCGAGGAGCGCCGCCTTGCTTACCTCACGGAGGAGCTGAAATCTACCCGCCCGTACGTGCGCCGCTACGAAGGTCTGGGTACAGAGGCCGATGCGGTAATTGCATGCTATCGCGTGCTTTACCATTATGTGGAGCGCAACGGCTACGACGGTTTGGGCTCCCTCATCGTGAGCATGACCCGCAGCCTTTCCGACCTGCTGGTCGTGTATGTGCTGTGCCGCGAGGCCGGCCTCATGGCCCGTACTCCGGAAGGCATGGCCTGTGTGCTTCCGGTTGTGCCCCTGCTCGAAACCATCGGCGATCTCGAAAAAGGGCCCGAAATTCTGGATACCTTCCTCAGCCACCCCGTTACCCAAAACAGCCTGAAATGGCGGTCCGAAAACCTGAACGCGCCCCGCGCACAGCAGGTGATGGTCGGTTACAGCGACAGCAACAAAGACGGCGGCATCCTCGCGAGCCTGTGGAGCCTGCACACCGCACAGCTCGCCCTCACCCAAACCGGGCAGAAACACGATGTCCGCATCCGCTTTTTCCATGGCCGCGGCGGAACCATCAGCCGGGGCGCCGGCCCTACGCACCGCTTCATCGCGGGGCTGCCGCACGGTACCATTCAGGGCGATATGCGCCTCACCGAGCAGGGCGAGGTGATTTCGCAGAAATACGCCAACCCGCTCACCGCACTCTACAACCTCGAGTTACTGCAGGCCGGCACAACGGGCAACAGCCTGTTGCCCGAAAAGGGCCGCCGCCTCACGTCAGAGCTGCGCGATCAGCTGGAAGCCATCGTTCATAAGCTGTATCAGTACAGCCTGGAAAGCTATCAGAAACTGGTGCACAACGACGAATTTGTGCGCTTTTTCGCACAGGCTACGCCCATTGATATCATTGAGTCGAGCAGCATCGGCTCACGTCCCGCCCGCCGGACCGGCAAACGCACCTTCGGCGACCTGCGCGCCATTCCGTGGGTATTCAGCTGGAGTCAGGCGCGGTTTTTCCTCACGGGCTGGTACGGCGTAGGTGCCGCACTCGAGCGGCTCAAGCAGGAAGAGCCCGAAGCCTTCAGCCTGCTGAGCAAGCATGCCGTCGATTTCATGCCGTTCCGCTACGTAATCACCAACGCCTCCTCGGCCATAGCCCTCACCGATACCGGCATCATGGAAGCCTACGCCGGCCTCGTAGATGATCGCAAGCTGGCCGAAACTTACCTTGAGGACATCCGCACCGAGTTTTACCGCACCCGCGATATGCTCGGTGTGCTCTATGGCCACCCGCTGCAGGAACGCCGCCCGCGCATGTACACCATGATGGGCTTCCGCGCCGAGCGCCTCAAACCGCTGCACGAGCTTCAGATCAGTCAGCTCAAAATCTGGCGCAAGCTCAAGGAAGAAGGCAAAACCAAAGAAGCCGACGATATGCTCCCCGAGCTGCTGCTCGTACTCAACGCCATCGCAAGCGGCCTCGGTACAACCGGATAAGCAAGTTAGGGCTCTCTTTAGCGGAAAGGTTTCGCAAACCACGAAAACCCAAAACGGCAACCCGGGCATTACGGGTTGCCGTTTATTTTTGGGGGGAACTCCGGGAACATCACGGTCTTTCGCAGCAGATCAAAAATCCCAAATCAACGGCATGTCCCGTGGTTTTTTTATCCGCGGTCTGCCGTCCCCGGTCAACCTAAAATCCGCGCTAATCCCGCCCAATCCGAAAAATCCGCGTGCCATCATAGGGTAATAAGTGCTTTTGCGGAATCCGCCCCTTTTGCTTGTTCCCATTAGTGGAACTTTTTATATTCACCTATGCGAGTATTTGCCCGAAAAATATTACGTGAATTTTGGAACCATCATTCCGATAGTGAAGGTGCTTTAAAGGCTTGGTTTTCTGAAACAGAAATTGCCCAATGGAAATCACCTGCTGATATTAAACGAAAATATCCGCACGCCAGCATTCTTGCTCACAACCGTGTGGTTTTCAACATCAAAGGCAACAGCTATCGGTTAGTCGTCAAAATTAATTATGACTACGCACAGGTTTTCATCCGTTTTGTGGGTACACACGCTGAATACGACAAAATTGATGCAACAACCATTTAATCCGGAAATCCATCATGCAAATCCAGCCTATACATACCGAAAAAGATTACGAGGAAGCCTTAGCGCGTATTGAAGAAATTTTTGATGCCAAACCGGGTACGAAAGAAGGCGATGAGTTGGAAATCCTGGGCATTTTGGCAGAAGATTATGAGAAAAAGCACTTTCCGGTTGAGGCGCCCAAACCGGCAGAAGCGATCAAATTCCGGATGGATCAGTTGGGCATGCAGCAAACAGATCTGGCGAAATTACTGGGGTCAAAATCCAGGGCAAGTGAA
>NZ_JAIUMX010000105.1:0-12927 GCF_022565315.1 Cyclonatronum sp.
AGCAGGTTTGCAGCTCGAGCAGGCTTCGGGTGCGCATTTCCCTGAGGCGCAGTGTTTTAGTGCGGGAGCGGTGCAGGATTCCGATCGTAATGAGGCCCAGAAGGATGCAGAAGATGAAAAACCAGATCGTTTCATAAAAATGCGGGGGCACCACGACCGGAAGACTTACTGTTTGGAAGGTGCCGTCGGGTCCGGCGGCCCGAACCTGAAAGCGGTACTCACCGGCAGGTACATTTGTGAAAACAGCTGTGCGCCCCGAAACCGGATTGCGCCAGTTATTGTGAAGGCCCTCGAGCCGGTATGAGAAGGTAATCAGGTCAGGGTTACTGAAGTTAGGCAGGGTGAAGCTAACCCGAAAATCCCGGTCGCCCAATGGGAGCACGATTTCCTGAAATAATCCTGCCTGCAGGCTTTGGTTGTTAAATGTGAACCGGTCAACTACCGGACGGTTCAGGCGTTCTGTTTTCAGGTTGATGAAATCCTGCGGGTCAATAATTACTATACCGGCCTGATTTGGAAATACAATAAGACCGTTTTGCAGCATCAGCCCCGCGTTATCGACACCACCGTTGCCTTCGTTGTTAATCAGACCCTGTTCTTCTGTAAGTTTGAGAATGTGCAGATGATTTGTTTCACCGCTTGCATAGGCATTCAGATTCTCTGTTGAAAAGCGCATAATGCCGCCGTTGGAGTTAACCCAAAGGTACCCCAACTGATCGGGAATGATGCGGTGCAGGCCATGATTGAGCAGGCCGTCGGAGGGCAGAACGGAAGCAGAACTGCTGATGGTACCGTCGCTCCCCAAAATGATGCGGTTTAGGCCGCGATCCTGAGTGGCGAGCCAAAGGGTATCGGCAGCGGCAAGGTGAATGTCACGGATGAAGTTACTGCTCAGCCCGTCTTCAACAGTGAAATGCTGGAAGCTCCAGTCTGCCGGGTTAAGCCGGAAAAGACCTGAACCGTTGGTGCCCAACCAGAGGGTTCCGTCGTCCTGCTCACGAATGATCCGCACTCTGTTCAGCTGCTGCCCGGTTTTTTCATTTGCCAAAAAAAGAGATTCATCACTCTTAACAATCAGGCCCTCTGTAGTTCCAAGAAATAAAAGCCCCTCCCTGTTACGGTGTGTTGCCGTTATTCCGGGACTGCGCGGCGTAAAAAAGGGGTCAAACCAGCTTTGTCTCTCCCAGGCTTCGTTTACAAATTTCCAGAGTCCGGTTCTGTCATTATAACTGTAAATGGTGTCATCTGAAGGATCTGCAAACAGGTACTGGAAATTTCGTACCAATCCGCCGGCACGGTTGAAGTTTTCCAGGAGTTTGTTTTCAGCGTTGTAGCGAAGCATAAACTGCGGATAGCCCTGAATCCAGATATCATCAGTGCCGGTTTGTGCTATGGAGTAGGTGTTTCGAAAACGGATGCCGCTGCCTGAAGAAAAGTTACGGACCTTGCTCTCTTTGATCTGAAAGAGCCCGTTGTTGCGGGTGTAAACCCAGATGGTGCCCTCAGCATCCTCAAACCCGCCCCGCAGTTCTTCATTATCCAAAACAACCTGCCCCCCGATTCTCACAAAAGTTGAGTCGATCAGAATCCGGGATTCATTTACGGTTAAAGTGTGCTCCTGCAAAAAAGGAATCGCCCGGCCTTTCGCGCTGCCAAGCAGGGCAACCTGTTCGCCTATGGCATCCAAACCGGTAAATAAGGGTAGTTCGCTGAGGTTTGTTTGGTCGTGATTGGTAAATGTGAAGCCGTCGAAGGAGCTGAGATTGCCATACGGGCTTGCAACCCAGATCAGGTTTTCTGAGTCAATACCCACACTCATCAGCCGCGTTGAGGATAGGCCTTCCGAATTGAGCTTGTTGAATGTTATAAACTCATACCCGTCAAAGCGGACCAGCCCGTCGAAAGTCGCCATATAAAGAAATCCATCTTCTGCCTGCACAACCTGCCAAACGGCATTCAGCGGCAGACCGTCGGCTATGGTAAATTGTTTTACAATATGCTCGGGTGATGCTTGGGTTGAGAACGGGTTTTGCTGAAACAGAAATACAAGAAAAATCAGGCCTGAAACCATAGGGTCGGCAGTAATTATTTAAAGGAATGCCGTTAAATCCGTGCGCTCTTACAGCTGAATTTTGAACGATTACAATATAAGAGTAAATATGCACTAACGAAGATTGGATTTCTTAAGATCGGCTGTTAGGGAAGCGCTATTTGAGATGTAATGGAACAGCCGGGAGCAATCCGCACAGTGCTTTTAGGAAAAAGTGTTGCGCGTGAGCTTTCATCTTTGCGTATTTCGCAGGGCCTGACGATTGGTGTTTTAGTTTTTGTGCCGTTCGAGCTTGCTGCGAAGGGTGCCGCGCGGCAGGTCCAGCAGTGCGGCTGCCCGGCTGATGTTATGTCCGGTTTGTTCGAGTGCCCAGCTCAGGATCTCTTTCTCCCGTTCGTTCATGTAAGTTTCGTAGGAGGGGTAGCTTTCTGCTGCCTTTTTGTGCGGCGGCTGATTTAATGCGATTCCTCCGGCTGTATCTGTTTCAGGAGCCGTGAGCCGTGCTGCAATGCCGGTATCTCCCGTTGCTATGATGCGCTCAATCAGGTTTTCGAGCTGCCGTACGTTTCCGGGCCAGTTGTAATCACAAAGCTGATCGAAAAAGGCTTCAGGCAGCTCACGCAGCAGCAGTTCTGCTCCCCGCTTTTCAAAAAAGTGCTGCGCCAGTTCCGGTATATCTTCCTTCCTTTCGCGCAGGGGCGGCAGCCGCAGCGGGATGATGTGCAGCCGGTAGTATAAATCTTCCCGGAACTTTTTTTCTTTTACCATCTGCTGCAGATCCACCTTAGTTGCCCCAATGATGCGCACATCAAGTGCAATGCTTTCGGTGCCGCCAACGCGGTAAAACTGACGCTCCTGCAGTATCCGCAGCAGCTTTACCTGCAGGTGGAGGGGGAAGTCGTCGATATCATCAATAAACAGCGTGCCCCCGTTTGCACGCTCAAAATAGCCGGTGTGCCGGCCGGCTGCGCCGGAGAAAGCGCCTTCTTCATGGCCAAAGAGCTCGCTTTCCAGCAGGGTTTCGGGTATGGCGGCGCAGTTTACAGCCACAAAAGGGCCGCTGCTGCGCCGGCTGAAACGGTGCAGGGTTTTGGCGGTAACCTCTTTGCCGGTGCCGCTTTCACCCTGAATTAAAACCGTGTAGTCGTGCACGGCTACGTTCCGCATGGTTTCGGCCAGCTTTCGCATTACAGGCGAACTGCCGATCATGGGTTTGTTTTCAATTTCATCGAGCCGCTTTTTGAGCTGCTCGTTTTCGGAGCGCACCTTTCGGAAACCGTCAATATTCCGGATCAGGATGAGGAATTTTTCGGGAGTCAGCGGCTTAGTCACATAGTCGTAGGCACCCTGTTTGAGTGCCTGAACCGCCGTTTCTACACTCGCGTAGGCGGTAATCACAATTACCTCGCAGTCGGGATTCGCTGATTTGGCAGCTTTCAGAACCTGCATCCCGTCGCGGCGGGGCAGCCGCAGGTCGGTGATAACCACATCGAAGCCGGGATCCTGCTGCAGCAGCCTTATGCCGGCTTCGCCCTCAGCTGCGGTTTCTGTGCTGTGCCCTTCTTTGCGCAGCAGGTCAGAGAGGGTTTTTCGGGTGATGTTTTCGTCTTCAACGATCAGAATCTTCATGTCTGTTCAAAGGCAGGGTGATGGTGAATTGGGTATAGGCGCCAGGCTTGCTTTCCGCACGTATTTCGCCGCCGTGCGCGCTTACGATGCCGTGCGTTACCGACAGGCCGAGGCCGGTGCCTTTTCCGGTTTCTTTGGTTGTGAAAAAGGGCTCAAAAATGAGGCTGAGTTCTTCCTCCGCTATGCCGCAACCGTTGTCCCAAACGGAAATCCGGAAATGCGAGTCGCCGGCTGTGCCCGTCTCAATCCGGATTTTGCCCCCTTCAGAAACCGCATCGAGGCTGTTGAGCATCAGGTTCATGAGCATTTCCTGAATTTGCCCCGGATCGGCCTTGAGTTTTGGGAGCGGGTCTTGGTGAACAACTTCGGTTTCGATCTGTTTTTCGCGGATCCGGTAATCGAGCAGGTCGAGCACCAGCTGAATGTGCCGCTGAAGGTTAAGCGGCTCATCTGTTTTTTGCCGCTGCCTTGAGTAACCCAGCAGTTTGGTAACTACGGTTTCAATCTGAGTAAGCCCTTCGCTTATGAGCGTTAGGTATTCCTGCGTCTGTGCTTCGTTGCTGATGTCCTGCTGTATGCCGTACACGCAGAAGCGCAGCCCGTTCAGCGGGTTGTTTACTTCGTGCGCCACGCCCGATGCAAGCCGCCCGATGGAGGCGAGCTTCTCTGCATGAAAAACCTGCTTCTGCGCCTGCTCAAGCTGCTGCCGTGAATCCTGCAGGCGCTGTTTGAGCTTTTCAAAATGCTCGATGAGGTAGCCAATTTCGTCGCTTCGGGGTTTGAGCTGCGTCGGACCGGTGCGGTCAAGGTCGATTTTATCAACCTCTGCGACAAAATCCCGCAGGGATGCAAGAATCCGGTTGATCAGAAAATAGAGAATGGCCAGGGTGATGATGATGGCCAGCAGGGTAAGGATTAGCAGCAGGAAAAAGGAGTTGCTGATCTGTGTGCGCACCGCAGAGCTGTCGAAGCCGATGAGTACGCTTCCCCAGCGTTTTTCGCCGATTTGCAGCGGCTGAAAAGCCTCCAGAATCCAGCTTTCTCCATCCCGGTATATGCGGGTGTGGGTTTGCCGCGCCTGCAGGATACCGGTTACCGCTTCATCTTGTACCCGCATTCCGTATTCGGAAAGATTGCTGTGGGCAATTACCAGGTTGTTGTTGTTGAGGATGCTGATGTAGCGCACGCCGTCCACATTTTCGAGGAAATTCTGAATATGCGTCTCCAGCAGTTCGCCCCCGAGATGCTGCCGGTTTTCGGCATTAATGAGAATTTCGGTAACGGGTATGGAAAAAGACCTCACAAACGATTTGGCACTTTCCTGCTGCTGATTCAGAATGAGGATGCGCCACTGTAGCAGCGCTCCGGTGGAGATCAGCACCATCAGCACGGAAATGACCAGCCCCGTAACGGCAATAATCCGGAATTTAATGCTGGACCGGAACCAGTTTGGCTTTCCTTTTTTGCGGTTTTTAACCATGGCTTCAGGGGGTAATCAGGTGCAGGTAGTCTTCGGTGGCAGCAGTTGTGAAGCCGAAGCTGAACTCGGGGTCCCAGCTGTTAAGCAGCCTTTTATGCTCCGGGTTGGCGGGGTTAAGCGGCAGCAGCAGCCGTGTAAAAAGGTCGCTGAGCTCCTGCTGCCTCTGCCCGGCCGCAACTACCAGGGGTGAACCGGGAACCGGCTCTGATTTGGCAATGATTCGGATGCCGCGGCCTTCAAACTCACGGGCGACCCGGTCTTTAACGGCTCCGGCATCGTAGTTGCCCCGCATCACCTCATAAATAACAGTGTGGTGATGCTGCAGGAAATCAATATTTGCCAGGGTGTAATCAGAGAGAACGGGTCCGTTGGCGGAACTGCTCAGCAGCCAGTTTCCGGAAAAGGAATCTTCAGAGGGAAGGGCAAGCCTGCTGTAGTGAAGGTCTTCAAGACTCAGGTAAAGGGAGCCTTCCCGCACTACTACAACCGAATAGAAAAAGGGCTCACCATTTTCATTGAGCGGCTTAAGGACCGGAATTAAATCAACTGAATTACGGGAGTCTGCAAAAATGTAGGAACCTAAAAAGGCTGCCTGAACATCACCGGCAGCAAGCTGATGAACCGTTGAGCGGTAGGAGCGGCTGGTTACCAGTTCAAAATAGAACTCTGAATGGCCGGTGAGGTAATCCATCAGCGGCTGATACCCGCGGTACAGCACGTTCGAGGGGAAGCGCGAAACAACGCCGATCCGAATGGTATCAGCCGGAGCTGCTGCGGGTTCCGTAAAAGTTACTGCAACGGAAGGGTACGGGCTGCTGATATCCAGAATTCGGGTGTGCAGCATGCTGCTCAGCCATGCGAGCGCCAACAGTACGGCTGCAGTGTACAGGGTTAACCGGAGTTTTGCCATAAATCAGAATTGCCGTTACGGGTAAGGGAAAAGGATTATGTATTGCTGTGCTATAAGCTGTTATGCAATATTCATACCTCAATATTCGAAATTTAAGTAAGCGATTTTCCGGCTTGAATTCAAGCATTTGGCCGGGCGGGTGGCGAAATTTAGCCGGTAGTGGCGGGATTTCGCCGGTAAGGTGGCGGGATTTCACCGGTTTTGCCGGGCAGGAAAAAAAATACGCTAAAAAAAGGCGTTTAAAGGCTGTTAGAGAGGGGTGAGGTACAAAACCGCGACTTTGGCACGCATGTTGAATATTGAATAGCGCTATTAGATTATGATAGTACTTCAACTTCAACAAACCTTTTAAAAAAATGAGCAAACAAGAATTAAAAATCGGTGAGCAGTCAAAGCCGAGATTTGAATTCAGGACCTTCGGACAGGATTTTGAGGCTGCCCGCTTTCGTATGGCGCGGCTTTCTGTACCGGTACCCGAAAAAGTCTGGGAACGGCAATCAGCCGAAATTTACATTCTGTCGCGCACCAACGATATCAACAATACCAAAATCCGCGACGGTAAAATGGATATCAAAACCTATGTACAAACGGTTGACGGCCTGGAGCAGTGGAATCCGCTGATGAAAGGCGAATTTCCGATGCAGCGGGAAATGCTGGAGAAAGAAGTAATACCCGCATTTCAGGTTGAAATGACATTGCCGGATCAGCAGGCATTTACCCTTGATGAGTTCATAGCCCTGGTTAATGCCCATCCGGAGCTTCAGGCTGTAGATGTGGTGAAGCAGCGTTTCGGCTACATGGTAAACAACACCATTTGTGAGTTCGGGTACGTGCTCATTAACGGAGCCAAAGTGTGCACCATCAACTCGGAATCAACTGAAGTTGAGGATATCAAAAAGACCCTGGCCGATACCGGTCTGCAAGGTGTAGAGAACATCAACTACCTGCAGGCCATCAAAAGAGTGATTGGCATGATCCGCAAACCCCTGGCAAACTAACCGGAGCACATATGGCTAAAGAAATTGAACGTAAGTTTTTGGTGAAGGGTGAATTCAAGAGCGCTGCCGAGAAGCAGATGCGCATCACCCAGGGCTACCTTTCATCTGTACCGGAGCGGACAGTGCGGGTGCGGATTAAAGGGGAGAAGGGCTTCATCACCATTAAGGGGATCGGAAGCAGCAGCGGAGCAAGCCGCTACGAGTGGGAAAAAGAGATACCCGTGAGCGAAGTGAACGAGCTTCTCGAAATCTGCGAGCCGGGCGTAATCGACAAAACCCGCTATCAGGTTCCCTTTGGCGGGCTCACCTTCGAAGTTGATGAATTTTACGGTGATAACGACGGCCTCACGGTAGCAGAAGTGGAGCTCTCTTCTGAAGATCAGGCCTTTGACAAGCCCGAATGGCTTGGCGAGGAGGTTACCGGAGATGTGAAGTACTACAACTCCATGCTCATGAAAAATCCATACAAAAACTGGTAGCCGCTTCGGCTGTTCAGTGCTGAACAAAACCGCCAAAGAAAATGACGGAAACAAAGAAGTCTGCATTTATTGATGCCAACGGAAAGGAATACGACCCGCTCGACATGCGGAATTATTCCATTGAAAAACTGCCGAACCGGCAAAAGAGTAAAATCGAAACCCTTATGGCCGCTTTTGGTGCCCCGGTTGCGATTCTCGCCTTTATCGGGCTGGCGTTTTTTACCAACCTTCCGTACCTGCAGAATATCGATGCCCTTAGCCTGCAGTCTGAACAGGCTCTGAGAATGTTCACAGAGCTTGGTCCGGAACAGTTTATCCGCAACAATCATTATATGCTGGCTATTTTTGCGGCCGCCATTATTCTTTGGCTTACAGCAGCGATCCCGAATTATCTGGTATCGCTCATTCTCATTATATCCCTGGTGCTAACCGGGGTGCTGCCTGAACGGGTTGCCTACGCGCAGCTTGGGCACCCGGTCATGTGGCTCAACATTATGTCGTTCGTGCTGGCGAGTATGCTCGTAGCAACGGGCGTTGCCAAGCGTTTTGCACTGTGGTTTATCCTGAAGTTCGGCAAAAACGCAGGCACGATTTTTATCAGCTTCATCGCCATCAATACGCTGCTTTCGGCCTTCATTTCAGCAACAACAGCCAAAGCAGCAATCCTGCTGCCCATTTTTATGGTTATTGCAGCCGTGTATGGTGCCGACGGCGGCGACAAGAAAACCAATTTCGGCCGCAGCATTGTGCTTCAGAACCTGCTGAATATCAACCTCGGGGCAGGCGCATTTGTAACCGGCTCAGGAGCAAACCTGCTTGCGGCGGCACTCATCAGCGGTGCTATTGAAGGCAACGTTTATTTTTCTGACTGGATGTTTGCCATGTTCCCCACTATGGTGGGCATGATGTTCATCGGGTATTTTGTGGCGATGCGCATCTTCTTCCCCCTGGAGAAAAAAGAGCAGCGCCCGCAGATTAAAGGAGGGATGCGGCGCCTTGAAGAAGAATACAAGAAGCTCGGCCCCATCAGCTATCAGGAAATCAAAACGATTGTCATTTTTGTGCTTATTCTCGCGCTGTGGTCAACCGACCGCATACACGGGGTTAGCGCAACGGCTATTGCCTTTGTGGGCGCCATCATCGCCCTGCTTCCGCGCTACGGCATCGTAAGCTGGAACGACGTTGACATCCCCTGGCACCTTATGCTGTTCTCTGCGGGGGCGTACACCCTCGGAGCCGGCTTCAACTACACCGACCTGCCGTCGCTCACGGTAAACGCCTTTTTCGACAGCCTGGGCATCGGAAACGAAACCGATTTCTGGATGCTCTACCTGCTGCTCACCGGGGTAATGTGTTTTAGTGCGCTCCTCTTTCAGTCGAAAACCATGCGCACCATGATTTTCATCCCGATTGCGATCGGTGTTGCACAGCGCTTCGATTTTAGCGTGATCAGCCTGGCACTGCCAACTGCCTTTATGATCGAATATGTATGGGTGCTTTACTTCAACAGCAAGCCGGCAGCCCTGCTGTACGAAACCGACCGCTACGACCTGAAAGATGCCTTCAAATTTGGAATCACGATGATGGTGATCGGCTACCTGCTGAACATCGTACTTGGTGAAACCTGGTTCAGATGGCTGGGCATTACCCCCGACGGCGTTTTCGGAATCTTTTAAACAAAATATTTATCCTAAACCATTGAGCCCATGATACAGCTGTTTGGAAGTCATAAGCAGATTGAAACCGAAATTGATGAATTTCTTGATCAGATAATCGGCGGGGGGCTGCTGTTTAAAAAGGGCATTAAGTTTTATCTCGATGGGCGCTTTGAAGAGTTTGAGCAGCGGCTCGCAGAGTTAATTGAGCTTGAAAAGCGGGCCGATCACCTGCGGCGCGATATCGAAACGAAGCTCTACACCAAAACCCTCATCCCGGAGTTCCGGGGCGATGTGCTCGGGCTGCTTGAGCACTCCGATGCCGTACTGAATCAGATTTCGGATACCCTGCTGGAGTTTTCAGTCGAAAAACCTGAAACCCTCGACGACCTGCGCGACCTCAAGCACGAGCTGGCCAAAAATGCCATAAAAGCCTCCGAATTTATGGTGAAGTCGATACGGTGCTACTTCCGCGATCTGAGCGCAGTTCGCGATAATATTAAACAGGTGCATTTCTCGCGCGAAGAAACCAACCGCCTGAGCGAAAAATACAAGCGGGAAATTTTCAGCCGTAAAGAACTCCGGCTCAGCCATAAAATGCACCTGCGCTACTTTGCCCGCAGCATTGAAAGTATTGCCGATGATGCTGAAGACCTCTGCGACCGCCTGGCTATCGCAGCAATAAAAAGATACATATAACGGATTGTACTGATGGAATGGATTTATTTGCTTAGCGGGCTGTTTCTGGGCTGGTCGCTGGGTGCCAACGACGCCGCCAATATTTTTGGCACCGCCGTGGGTTCCCGGATGGTCACCTTCAGAACAGCTGCCCTGGTATCAACTGTGTTTGTGATACTGGGCGCCGTTATAAGCGGCGGAGGTACAACCGAAACACTCGGTCAGCTGGGCGCGGTGAATGCCCTGGCCGGTTCTTTCACCGTAGCACTGATGGCGGGGTTGAGTGTTGCCATCATGACCAACATGAAACTGCCGGTTTCCACATCGCAGGCTGTGGTAGGCGCCATTCTGGGCTGGAATTTCTTCACCGGTTCCCCCACTGATTACGGCAAGCTGCTTGAAATTGTGGGCACCTGGTTTTTTTCGCCCATACTGGCCGGCGGTTTTGCAATCGGACTGTATCTGCTGGCCAAGCGCTGGCTGGGCAACGCGCGCATCCACATGCTGCAGATGGATGCCTGGACCCGCCTCGGCCTTATTGTGGTTGGTGCTTTCGGAGCCTACAGCCTCGGGGCCAATAATATTGCAAATGTGATGGGTATGTTTGTTTTTGCGGCGCCCTTCGATTCGTTCTCCGTGTACGGCTTCTTCGAATTCAGCGGCACGCAGCAGCTTTTCCTGCTGGGTTCGGTATCCATCGGGGTTGGTATTTTCACCTACTCCTATAAAGTGATGACAACTGTGGGCAACGACATTTTCCGGCTCACCCCGATTCTTGCGCTAATTGTGGTATTGGCCAAATCGCTCGTGCTGTTCATTTTTGCTTCACAGGGGCTTGAGCGGATCCTGCTCAGCCTTGGCCTTCCTACGCTGCCGCTCGTGCCGGTTTCAAGCTCACAGGCCATCATCGGAGCCATCATCGGGGTAGCGCTTGTGAAAAGCCGCTCCAACATCAACTTTGCTGTGGTGGGCAGAATTGCTACCGGTTGGGTCATCACGCCAATAATTGCAGCGGCGATGTGTTACGTTGCCCTGTTTTTCGTGCAAAACGTATTTGAACAGCAGGTAGTTGACCGCGAGCAGCAGCAACAGCAAACAAGCCTGATTACACCCGCTGCAGAAATTCTTCAATTTAATAACCCGGATCAGCTGCTTCAGGCCGGTTCTCTGGCGGATATGCTTCCCGCAGGAGAGTAAGCCCGCAGCAGGCTGTTGCCGTATCCTTCAAAAAATAAGACATGTAGGTGTGCAAACATTATGAAAACGAACGTGATACTGATGGTTTTAGGTGCTTGTTTATTCTGTACCGGTTTATTTGCCGGCAGTGTTGAGGCACGTCAGATTGATACAACTCAGGTACACTCGGCCATTATGAACCCCGGTGAAGTGCGGGAAGGAATTCTCGTTTACGAAGATCCCTCCGGCGACTGGTATATCTGGTCGGATCACCGGCTCTACTGGGATGCTGCGTTTTACATGGGGGATAACCCCAATCAGGAAACCCTGCCCATGACCAACGGAGCTATGCTTCGCCGGGGTATCATTCAGTTTAAAGCTACCATGTACCGCGATTGGGAAGCTTACATCGATCTGAACGCCTCTCAGGGTGATGCGCTCACCCCGCGTGATATGTGGGTAGCAAGGCACTTTCGCGGAGACTTCCACAATTTCTACATTCAGGCCGGTAATTTTAAGGAAGCTACCGGTATTGAGCGCCTTACAAGCTCAAGGCTGATAACATTTATGGAGCGAGGCGGCGACGGCATTTTTGAAGACGGCCGACGTAAAGGAATCGCCCTTACCTACTTTAACCCCCACATGTGGGTGCAGGCAGGCAGCTGGGGTCAGGAAATTGATCAGCGGCGCTTCACGCAGGATAATGAAGCCTGGGGCTTCAACGGCCGTGTTGCCTATACACCGATCCGTCAGGATCGCCGCATTGTGCATATTGGTGCCTGGGCCTCTGTGAGACCACCCGATGCCGACAACAACAGCCGCGTGCGTTTGCGCGGCCGCCCCGAAAGCCGCATCGCAAGCAACGACTCGCAGCGGTTCCTCAATACCGGGCAGATTTCTGATGTGGACAATTACACAAGATACGGCCTGGAACTCGGCACCGTGCTTGGTTCGCTTCAGGTTCAGGGCGAATACAAGACCTTCAATGTTAACCGTAAAAACGACCTGCCAAACCCTTCTTTCTGGAGTGGCTATGTGAAAGCTTCCTATTTCCTTACAGGCGAATCAAGAGGTTATTTTGCCGATGAAGGCGAATTTGGCAACTTCGACCATCCCCGGAATCCATGGGGTGCCGTTCAGCTTGCGCTGCGCTACAGCCGTACCAACCTCAACGACAAAAGCGCCGATATTTTGGGCGGAGATCAGGAAGTGATTACCCTGGGGCTCAATTATTTTGCGACCCGATACATCCGGTTTTACTTTAATTACGCCTTTGTGCGCTCCGATGAAAATGCAAACGGTGCCGGAAGCCTCGTGCCTTTCAACTATAACTACTTCCAGACCCGCATGATGGTGCGCCTGCCCTAAAAGGGCCTTTGCGGCTGCGGCTCGTTTAGGGCCGCTGCCGCCCTCTTTTTTTATCATTCAAATTTTTGCAGTCATGAAATACTTTAAATATCTGAGCCCGCTTTTGGTTTTGCTGATGCTGCTTTCCTGCGTGGATACCAGCATGAATGTTCCGGATCCTAACCCCGACCCCGACCCTGACCCGCTGCCGGGCTCGGAGGCGTTGGTGTATTTCTGGTTTTTTGGAGGCGATATTCCCAACAACATTGAACTCGAGCGGGTTGATGCTACTTTTCCCGCCGGAAATGAAGCTTTTCTAAGCTTTATATCGGCCCTCGACGGCTACCCGGATACCGGGCGCAAAGCTTCCATGGAGCGCAGAAATGCCCCTACCGACCTCAACTACCGGCCGCAGGGTAACGGCGGGCGCGAATATCAGGAGGGGGAGATGCGCGCCATACAGATCCGCGCTCCCTTTACCGGTCCAAACGGCGAAAACACCATGATTTTCCACGCACCAAGTTC
>NZ_JAIUMX010000106.1:0-12888 GCF_022565315.1 Cyclonatronum sp.
CCGGCGGAATGGCCGGTAACGTTGGCGGTGGTGCCGGCAATATGGTGGGAGCCCGCCGCACGGCCGACTTCCTGTCGAAGTCAACTTCTATTTTAGGCGGTACCTTTTTGGTTCTGTGCCTGCTCGCCAACTTCCTGATCGACAAAGGTCCGCAGGAAGGCAGTGTGATTCAGCGCAGCACCGGCTTTGAGCAGCCTGCTCCGCCAAACCTGCAGCTTCCGCAGGAAACATTACCTGCACCCGCTCCTGCACCGGCGCCGGCTGAAAACAACGGTAATCAGGAATAGCTTTTTTATGCTTTGTTTAAAGCCTTCATTCTGCGGAATGAAGGCTTTTTTCATTTTAACAGTCCGCAAGCGCTTTCGGAGCACCCTCAATAGCGGCCTGAAAAGTGTATATTCGCTCCTTACCTTTGAAGAACAGGGTTCGTTCAGCTTTGCAGTCTGAACTATTCATGCCGTTAAACCCTTCCTGCAGTGCAGATAACAAGTACCGGCCGACCGAACCGGTTACAGACCTATAAAAAACAGACTCAATTTTGCTATGAAAACTACCTGGAAAGGAATACAAGTAAATGCTGAAGGCGACGGCATTTCAACCTCACTCAGCAAGCAGGTGAACCTGCTGGGCGTATTAATCGGTGAAGCCGTGCGCGATCAGGCCGGCCGGGACATGTTTGACCTCGTTGACGGACTGCGGAGCAAGTGCAAAACAGCCTACCTTGAAAATAAAGATGCGCTGCGGGATGAAACCCGGCACATCATCAGCACTCTCGATCTTGAGCGGATTGACTGGCTGCTGCGCGCCTACACCGCTTTTTTCCACATGGTAAACAAGGCCGAGCAGCAGGAAATCATCCGCATTAACCGGCAGCGAGAGCTTCAGGCAGATGCCGGCAAAACCCGGGCGGAGTCCATTTCGCAGGCGGTTGCCATCCTCAAAGCTTCCGGGCTTACCTACGAGCAGGTGGTTGAGGTGCTTCAGAAAATGGATATTCAGCCGACCCTTACGGCGCACCCGACCGAGGCCCGACGGCGCTCGGTACTGCGCATCCAAAACCGGATTTCAAAAGCACTTGGCCGGCTCGGCTCTCAAAAACTCACCCGGGCTGAAGAAGCCGAAGAAATTGACGAGATGTTCCGCCAAATCAAGCTGCTGCTCAACACCGACGATGTACGCAGCACCCGCCTCACCGTTTATGATGAAATCAAAAACGGCCTGTACTTTTTCACCAACGCGATCTGGAAAACCATCCCACTCATTTACCGGGATATGCGTCAGGCCCTGATTGCACATTACGGCAAGGCCCCTGAAATGCCGGTTTTCATCCGCTACCGCTCGTGGATTGGCGGCGATCGTGACGGCAACCCTTTTGTTACGCCAGAGGTGAGCCGCTTCACCCTTCAGGCGCAGCGCAATGCCGTTGTTGAGCTGTATCTCGAAGCACTCAAAGAGCTCCGGAGTGAGCTCAGTATTTCGACACGGCAAATCAGCGTGCCGCAAAAACTTTCGGATGCCATCGAAGCCGACCGCAGCACGGTAAGGCTCAGTCAGGAAATAGAGACTGTTCACAAATACGAACCATACCGCATCCGCATCAGTCAGATTATGGCCAAGCTGCAGCTCAGCTTTCCGCCGGATGATAAAGGTCTGCTGCGCCCTGCCAAGCCCGATGAAGAGGCTTTTGTTTATACGTTTGAGGCCTTTCTGAACGACTTGCAGTTTCTTCAAAACTGCCTGCGCGAGCAAAACTTTGCGGAAATGGCCGACAACGGTTCCATCGCAACGCTACTCATGCAGGTGCGCACTTTTGGCCTTTCACTGGCTTCGCTCGATATCAGGCAGCACAGCTCTGTTTTTGAGCACACCATCAATGAGCTGTTCGCACAGGCCGGCGTAACCGCAAACTATTCCCGCCTGAGCGAAGAAGAGCGCATCAGACTGCTCAGCGAAGAGCTCAAAAACCCGCGGCCGCTCGTACCTTT
This sequence comes from Cyclonatronum sp., assembly GCF_022565315.1. NCBI lineage: Bacteria > Pseudomonadati > Balneolota > Balneolia > Balneolales > Cyclonatronaceae > Cyclonatronum > Cyclonatronum sp. The sequence goes on from NZ_JAIUMX010000106.1 coordinate 1,986, forward strand.
CAGCACAAAACTGAGCGACCAAACGCAGGATACGATCGACATTTTCCACACCATCCGCAAAACGACGCGGGTTGATCCGCAGGCCATTGGCAGCATTATCATCAGCATGACGCATCAGGTGAGCGATATGATGGAAGTGCTCATTCTGGCCAAAGAGTGCGGCCTATGGCAGCTGGAAGCCGGAAAAGTAAAAAGCCGGATTGATGTGGTGCCCCTTTTTGAAACCGTGGAAGATCTTGAGAACAGTGACAAACTCATGGCACTGCTGTACGAAAACCCGGTTTACCGCCTGCACCTCGAAGCCCTCGGACGCTTTCAGGAAATTATGCTGGGCTACAGCGACAGCAACAAAGACGGCGGCTACTGGATGGCGAACTGGTCGCTGCACCTGGCTCAGGAAAAGCTGGCGAGGGTGTGCCGTAATTATGACATCGACTTCCGCCTGTTTCACGGCCGCGGCGGTTCTGTAGGCCGGGGGGGAGGCCGGGCCAATCAGGGTATGCTGGCCCTGCCGCCGGTCTGCCACAGCGGGCGCATCCGCTTTACCGAGCAGGGCGAGGTAATCTCCTTCCGCTATGCGCACACGCACGTAGCGCACCGGCACATCGAGCAGATTGTGAACGCCATGCTGCGGGCAACCGCCTCCGGACTCGGCTACCACAAGGAGTCAGCCGAGCCGGAAAACGGTGGCTTTTCAGCGGTGATGAGCGAAATAGCAGACCGCTCCATGAATGCATATCACGGGCTGATTCACCATGAGGATTTCTGGAACTGGTACACCTCGGTTACGCCTATCGAGCACATCTCGCGGCTTCCGATTGCATCCCGCCCGGTTTCGCGCAAAACAGGCAGCGAAGTCGATTTCAGCAGCCTGCGCGCCATCCCCTGGGTTTTTGCCTGGACACAGATCCGGCACAACATCCCCGGCTGGTTCGGGGTCGGCTCTGCGCTGAACGAGCAAATCGGGACGCACGGAAAGCTCGAAAAGCTGCAGCAGATGTACCGGGAATGGCCGTTTTTCCGGGTTGTGCTCGACAACGCACAGCGCGAAATGGCACGGGCACATTTTTCAATCGCTCCCTATTACACGAGCCTGAGTGAAATCAGCACCATACCCGATCTCATCCATCAGGAGTTTGGCCTTGCGAAAAAAGCCATCCTTCAGATTACCGGTCAGAAAGAGCTGCTCGATAACAACCCGGTCATTCAGAAATCAATCCGCCTGCGTAACCCCTACACCGATGTACTCAACCTTGTGCAGGCCGAGCTGATGACCCGCTGGCGTGAAAAACCGGAATCAGACGAAGGCGGTGAGCTCCGGTACCTACTTTTCACCAGCATTAACGGCATTGCTGCCGCTATGCAAAGCACCGGCTAAATCGTAGTTTTGCGAAAAATGCTAAAAGGGCGTGAGCATTCACGCCCTTTTACATGGCTTGAAGTCCGTCGAATGTTGCTCATCCGTTTACTTTCGTATATTCAAAATGATCCGGTTTTTTCATACGAATTTTGATTTCATCATCCATTTATGAGCGCATCACAGCATAACCTCAGGCTTGAGGGGGTATATACGGCAATTGTAACGCCTTTTACGGAAGACGGCAGCCTGGATCTTGCTGCTTTCGGAAAACTGCTGGACTGGCAGCTCGAAGGCGGCGTAAGCGGGGTTGTGGTCTGCGGCACAACCGGGGAAAGCCCCACCGTTTCGGAGGCCGAGTTCGTGCAGCTGCTCGATCTTGCCCGCAAAAAGCTCAGCGGCAGGGCCCTGCTGATAGCGGGTACCGGAACCAATTGCACGCAAACTACCATCACCCGCTCAAAGCTGGCCCGCGAACACGGGGCACAGGCCCTGCTGATTGCATCTCCCTACTACAACAAGCCCACCCAAAACGGCCTGCTTGCCCATTATCACGCTGTTGCGGATGCCGTTGATCTGCCCATAATTGTGTACAATGTGCCTGGCCGCACGGCCGTGAACATCACAACAGATACGCTCATCGTACTGGCACGGCATCCTAATATTATTGCCGTTAAGGAAGCAAGCGGCGATATCAATCAGATCATGGATGTGATTCAGCGGGTTCCGCAGCCGTTTACGGTGCTGGCCGGCGACGATCCCATCACCCTGCCCGTGCTTGGCTGCGGCGGCAGGGGAACCATCTCGGTGATTTCCAATGAAGCACCGGCACTGATGGTGCAGATGGTAAATGCGGCACTCAGCGGCGATTTTGAGCAGGCACGTGCCCGGCATTATCAGCTGCTTCCCCTTATGAAAGCCAACTTCTGGGAGAGCAATCCCACCGTAGTGAAAGCAGCTCTCGCCGAAATGGGCCTCATCAAAAACGTGCTCCGGCTCCCGCTTGTACCCATGAGCCCGCGCCTGCGCACCAGCCTTACCGAAGAACTTCAAAACCTGAAACTGGTCTGAACATGATGTTCCGGATCGGTTTTCTTTTTCCCCACACTACTAACTACCCGTTTATGAATCGTACGTTACGCGCCACGATGGCTCTGCTTTGTTTATTTGGGATGATGCAGCTCGCCACAGTTTCTTCAGCCTTTGCACAGCAGGTACAGTCGCCGGAGGCTTTTCTGGGCTACGCCAAAGGGGAACGCCTTACCCCGCATCACCGTGTGATGGATTATGTGATGCATGTAGCTGAAAACAGCGACCGTGTAGTGGCTGAGCCGTACGGGAAGTCGTACGGAGGCCGCAGCCTCGTATTGCTGTATGTAAGCACGCCTGAAAACCTGGCCCGCCTGGAAGAAATCAGAACGAACAACCTGCGCCGCGCGGGTCTGCTGGAAGGGCAGGCTACCGCCCTTGAATCGAAGGCCATCGTGTGGCTGAGCTACAACGTGCACGGCAACGAAATATCCGCTACGGAAGCCGCGCTTTTCACGCTATATGAGCTTGCCACCGGTGATGATACCCATCTTCAGAACACTGTAGTAATCATCGATCCGCTGCTGAACCCCGACGGACGCGACCGCTACGTGAACTGGTACCATCAAACTGCCGGGCGTCAGCCCGATCCGTACCGTGCCTCCCGCGAGCATATCGAACCCTGGCCCAACGCCCGGTCTAACCATTACAACTACGACCTCAACCGCGACTGGGCCTGGCAGGTACAGATCGAAACCCGGCAGCGGATGGCAGCCTATCATCAGTGGATGCCGCATATCCATGCCGATTTCCACGAAATGGGCGTAGATCAGCCGTATTATTTTCCGCCGGCCGCCGAGCCGTTTCATGTTGCCATCTCCGACTGGCAGCGGGATTTTCAGCAGACGATTGGGGAAAACCACGCCCGTCATTTTGATGAAGATTTCCGGATTTATTTCACCCGCGAATTCTTCGACCTGTTCTACCCGAGCTACGGCGATACCTACCCGACCTTTAACGGGGCCATCGGCATGACCTACGAGCAGGCCGGCAACTCGCAGGGCGGCCTCAGCGTGATAACGGCTGAAGGCGACACCCTCACTTTTGCACGCCGCATCCTGAATCAGCATGTTGCGGGTATGTCAACGGTGGAAGTTACCTCGCTGCATTATGAGCGGGTTGCTGAAGAGTTCTTCCGTTTTTTCCGCGATGCCGCGGCAACGCCCTATGCGCCGCACAAAACCTATGTGGTTTCCGGCAACAACAGCGCGGATAAACTCGAGCTGCTCACCAGCTACCTCGATGCCTGGGGCATCAGCTATGGTAAGGCGCCGGAAGTGCGCTCGGTGCGCGCCCTCGACTATCAGTCGCTCGATGAGCGCAACATCAGCCTGAGCAGTCAGGACCTGCTCATCAGCGCGCATCAGCCCAAATCGGTTCTGCTGAACGTGCTTTTTGAGCCCCGCACAACCGTGGTAGATTCCCTCACCTACGACATCACCGCATGGGCGGTACCTTACGCCATGGGGTTGGAAGCTTTCGCGATAGAACGCCGCATTGATCCGGCCGGGACTTTTGCGGTGAGCCATCCCGTAACGGATTTCAGCGTCATGCCCGATAAGCCCTACGCCTACCTTGCCGGCTGGGGCAGCAAACAGGATGCTTTTTTCCTGGCGCAGCTGCTGCAGCACAACATCCGCGTGCGCTTCGCAACGCAGCCGTTCAGCATGGACGGGCAGCGCACCTGGGAGCGGGGCACGCTCATCCTTACCCGCCGCGGTAACGAGAACCTTGGCGACCGGTTTGATACCATCGTTCGGGAGCTTTCGGAAGAACTCGGCCGTGAGCTGGTTGCCCTTAACACCGGACTTGTGATGAACGGCCGTGATTTTGGCTCCTCAAGCGTACCTATGGTGCATGCGCCGCGTATTGCGCTCATCGGCGGTCCGGGTGCTAACCCAAACAACTTCGGTGAAATCTGGCATTTCCTTGATCAGGAGCTGGAATATCCGCACTCCGTTTTTGAGCATACCCACCTGAACCGGGTCGATTTTTCTGATTTTGATGTGATCGTTCTGCCGCAGGGCGGATACCTCAATCAGGTGAGCGGACAGGTGAAAGATGATCTTCGCCGCTGGATTCGCAACGGAGGCCGCATGATTACCTTCGGTAACTCTATCCGTGCCCTTGATGATGGTGATCAGTTTCAGCAGATGCGCGGCATGCCCGAGCTTACGGATGAAGAGCGCACGGCACGGCAGCTGCTCCGCACCGAAGACCGGCAGCGCGATGCCGCCGCGAGCCTGATTACCGGCAGCATCTATTATATCGCCCTTGATAACAGCCATCCGCTTGCATTTGGTTACCCGGAATTTTACTACTCGCTGAAATCAGGCGCAACAGCTTTCGAATACCTGGAGAACGGTTTCAACGTGGGTACCCTGCAAACCGGCGCTCACCGCTCCGGTTTTGAAGGCTACCGGGTGAAAGAACACATAGAAAACTCTCTCGTTTTCGGCGTTCAGCCATACGGGCGCGGGAATATTGTGTACCTTAACGACAACCCCATCTTTCGCGGATTCTGGCACAACGGCGCCCTGCTGTTTGCGAATGCGCTGTTCTTTGTGGGTCAGTAGCACTTCCGATTTATTCAACCAAACAGCATCTCTCCATGGAAAACCCTGAAGCCGAACCAAAATCCTCTGCGTTTTCATCCTGGTATTTTTCGACTTTGTTCGGACTTACTGCGCTCACCGCACTGGCTTTTGCCTTTTCCGGATACGGCTATAACTGGGGCATCTGGGGGCTGAGCACAGCGTTTGCCGTGCTGCGCATCAGCGGATACATGCTGATTGTGTTCGGAATTGCCGGGCTGCTTTCCCTGTACTTTGCCAACCGCAGCCGCAGCAGGGGTCTTCATCTGTCGTACACCCTGCTTACGGTTTTGCTAAGCGTCACGGCCGTTTCGATCGCGCTTTACTGGCAGGCACAGGTTAACAACAACCCGTTTCTGCACGAAGTATCGACTGATACCCAAAACCCGCCTGCTTTTGATGCCATTCTGCCGCTCCGTGCCGATGCGCCTAATCCGCCCGAATTCGGCGGGGATGCGGTTGCCATGCTGCAGCGGGCAGCCTTCCCTGATCTGATCACCATCTACCTGCCTTACCCGAAGCAGCGCGTTTACGACGAAGCAGTTAGTTTGATAGGCGCGCGCGGCTGGGATCTGGTAGCCGGCAATTACGAAACCGGCCTTATCGAGGCAACTGAAAAGCTACCGTGGTTTGGCTTTAAGGATGATGTCGTTATACGGCTGGTTTCCGATAACGGCCGCACCGTATTCGACATGCGTTCCAAATCGCGCATCGGCGGCACTGATCTCGGCGTAAATGCAAAACGGGTACAGCGTTTTATGGCCGACCTGAAGGATAATCTCGCAGACTAAGCCCGCCCCGCTCTGGTATCAGCAAAACTTACTTTTCAGCCCGTATCAGCTTTTGGCCGGTACGGGCTGACATGTTTTACAGAGATAGATGCGCCGGCTGTTCATGGCCGTTTTTTCGATTTCAGTACCGCAACTGTAGCAGGCTTCAGCTTCGCGGGCGAAAACGTAGTGCCGGTAACCGCGCCGCTTTATGCCCGCTGATTTCGCCTGTGCAACACGGGATTCATCGAGGGTTATGCCTTTCGTATCGAAGGCCCGGTTGCTGATCAGCAGGGCGGTTTCCGCAAAATGCTGCAGGCGTGCTTCGCCCAGCTTTGATGGTTTTTCGGAAGGATGAACGCCGCTGCAAAACAGAATTTCCGAGCGCAGATAATTGCCTACTCCCGCAAGAAAATGCTGGTCGAGCAGCAGGCCGGAAAACGCCCGGTTGCTGAAAGTACGGCTCCGGCACTGGTCCAGAACATCCTGCACGGTGCAGCGCAGCACATCAGGGCCAATTGCGCTCAGGTACGGATGGGTTTTGAGAGATTCGGCATCCATCACATCAATCTCGCTTGCACTGTAGAGCAGGGCGGAGTGGTGTGCGGTCTGAAGCTCAAGCCTGAGGCTTCGGGTAGTATCGGGGTACTCTCCGGCCCTTGCAATATACCAGCGGCCATACAGCTGATTGTGGCTGTAGATATGAGCATCGCCCTCAAAAGAAATCACAAGTCCCTTGCCGTAGGCCTGTACATCGAGAATTTTCTTATCGCTCAACTCCCGTTCAAACGGTTTGAGATGCTCGTGATAAAACCAGGTGTAGGTGCATGTTTTTCCGCCAAGTACTTCCCTGATTTTTTGGGCTTCAAGATGAATTTCGGGGCCTTCCGGCATAAATGAATGCGTTTTTGAATGGTTGAGTAAGGATTATGAATCAGCTCAACATTCGGTTAATCAGCCTTCATTCCGTGAAGCGGACCTGCTCACTTTCGGGAAGAAAACCATGAAAGTAGTTCCTTTACCCGGCACACTTTTTACCTCTACATGCCCCCCCATACTTTCAATTTGGTTTCGGGTAATAAACAGGCCAATACCTTTCGAATCATTGTTGCGGTGAAAGGTTTTGTAGAGCTGAAAAAGCTTGTCACCGTGGCGGTCGAGGTCAATCCCCAGGCCGTTATCCTCAATATTAAAAACCGTGTAGGGGCCCTTTACCGTGCTGAAAAGCTTCACATAGCTTTGCTTGTCGGTATCGCGGTACTTAATGGCATTGGTAAGGAAATTCAGCACAATGCTGTCCAGATAAGCCGGCACCCCGTCTACATGCACCGATTCGGGCACAAGGTTAATGATTTCTATTCCGGCCTGCTCTGCCAGAATTTTTACCTGGGTAATGGTTTTGGCAACAATTTTGCCCAGGCTGATCCGATCGAGTTCATTATTGCTATCGAGGGTGAATTTTGCAATTTCCTCCAGATTTGAGATCGTATCGCTCAGGTTTTCTGATACTTCTCCCAGATACGTAAACATCTCACTTTTCGAAAAATCCGGATGATCTTCACGTATCATATCAATCAGACCTTTCAGGTTAGATGTATGTGAGCGCAGGTTATGGCTCACTATACCGGAAAAGTTTTTCAGCTGATCATTCTGACGTTTGGTGAGGGTAATAAGCTGTTCCTGTTCCTGTTCCGTTTTTTTCTGCTGGGTAATATCCTGAACGGTACAAAAAAAGCGTACGCATCTGATTTTATGATATTCTGCCAGAGCAGTACACTTCACCCATTTGGTTCGGCCTTTATATGTTCTGATTTGAATTTCTCTGGTGAGTCGGTCTTTTTTCTCATTTTTCAGACTTTCAAACAGTACATAAATACCATCTTTGCTGTCTGCGAAACTCAGCCTTTCCATGGTGAGCGACAGATCCGGAGCGGAATTACTATCCTCAATAATTTCACGAAACGTTTTTGACCAGTAAGAGCGGTTTTCCAGAAAGTCGTGCTCAAAGAAACCAACCATTGCCATTTCGTTGGTTTGCTGAAGCGCCTCTTTGGTACGCGTGAGCTTGATGCTGGCTTCCTGCTCGTCGGTAATGTTCCGTACCAGCGCGATTACTTCATTTTTCTTGTAGGGAACAATCCGGGCTTCAAAATACTGGACCCTGCCTTTTATCAGCAGCTTATACTCTACAACTTCCAGTTTCTGACTCAGTACTGATTTCCGGATTGCTTCTTCAATTTTCAGGCCGGTGCCGTCGTGCAGCACTTCTGAGACCCGTTTACCGACCATTTCAGCTTTGTCATAAATGAGTTTTTTCTCAGGCTTGTAGTTCACGATATCAAGATACCGGCCGGTATGATCGCAATGGATTACAAGATCAGGCAGGGCACCAACGATTGATCTTTTAAAGCGCTCACTGTTTGCAAAAGCCTCTTTGTACGACTGTCGTCTTTTTTTGTCGGATTCTGAGGTGTCTTTAATACCGATAATCATTGAAAGAGCGGTTTTATTTTCCCGCTTTCTCAACATTACGTGCACAAACCGCTCCATCAGCAAGCCGGATTCATGGCTGAAAACCAGCTTATCTATAACCGGTATGTTTTCGGTCTGAAATGCTGCGTAATCTTCCCTGAGTTTTTGCGCAGCTTTGCTCATGTTCCGCGAAGAGATTTCTTCGAGATCGGCAGCTCTCGGGCTCAGGTAACAGTCGTTCTCATACAGATTTGGAAAAAACACAATCCCGCCTCCTCCGAAATCCATAAGGAAATCGAATATTTTTTTATCGTCTTTGAGCAACTCAAAAAAAGCGGATTCAGCTTGTGCCTTCATACTAACATGGCTGTTTTAAGCCGGGCTTGTGCTTTCTTTCCTGCATAAAAGCAGCTCAAAAGCCGGCGTTTGTGCTTTAACGGTGCAGGTAAACCAGCTTTTTAAATGCGTTCCGTAATTCAGATGGCGGCTTGATACCACCCAAAGTGTACCCCCTTTTTTCAGCTTTTTCGCTGCCTGCTTAAACAGGGACAGGCTCACTTCAATGTTGTTCTCATGTTCAAAATGGGCCGGCGGATTGGTGAAAATCACATCAAAAAAATCAGACGGAAACATATCAAGGCCGTCATAGTGGTGCACCATTGCGGCCTCACCCAGATTGAGTTTAGCTGACTCGCAGGCAAGAAAATCATCATCCAGGGCATGGATTTCAGCATCATCCGTATGCTTCATCATCTGCACAGCTTTGGCAATAATGCCATTGCCGCACCCCATATCCAGGATTGCACGTTTCGTTTCATCAAGCTCCAGATGCGACAGCAGCAGATTTGTTGCCTCATCAACCTCGCCGGAAGAAAAAACACCGTAATACTGCTGTAAGGTAAGCGTATCGGTACCATCCTGCCTGAGTTGTTCCGGAAGTTTCCAGCTGATTTCCTTTCGCAGTTCATCAAAGGGTGATGCTGCACCTGCCGTATTAAAAGCTGATTCAAGCGGCTTGCTAAGCTTCAGGAGCCTTGCTTTCTTATGAGCGAGGCTTTGCTCAACACTTCCAAAGTAACGGCGGCTGATCTCAAGCATCTGCGGGGTGAAATGCCGTGTCATAAACCCGGCAAAAACCTGCTGACTGCCGCCATCGCCTGCATGCAGCGTTATATGGCGCAGGTACAGCTCAAACAGCTCCATTGATTTCGGAACCTTCATCAGTACCAGGCTGAATGTCTCTTCTGATTTCTGAAGAGGCGTTAACCGAAGGCTTTCATCAATGCTGAGGTTATTCTGACTGAAATTCTGACGCATTGCTTTATCCTGACTGCTGTAGTTTACAATGCTCCGGGGTTTCCAGCTGTGCAGCACGGTGCTCAGAAAGCCAAAGCGGTCGTGGTACAGGGCTATTGTAAGCTCAGAAGCTGTAAACTCAGCCTGCTCGCGGTACTCGTTAAATTCTTTCAGCAGCAGTTCGTCGGCAGCGCTCCAGCTTCGAAGGGAGCGGTTCGTGGTTTCAGGGTAACGCTTAAAATGCCAGGTCTTACCCTCGTTTTGAAATACAGCCATACACAGATTAAATAATGATATTCGAATAATTGCGTAAGTTACTATTCCTGAACTTTCAAAACGAATTTATTCTTGTTTCGCTCAGATCTGCCGGATACTTCCAACTTTGCTGACTGCTAATTCTTTTTTTGTGTGTGATGCCTCGTTTAATTTCCAACTTTTTAATCTAAACCACTGATACGCAAACGATAAACAGAATTCCGGACGACTTTGCAAAACTCAGAAACCATCGCCCGGAATCCTGTTTATTTATCTGAGCTGCTTTACGGGTGCAGCTGAAAAGCTTCGAGGTACTTATAGCCGTTTCCGGTGTTAAAAAGCACAATGCGTTCCTCTTTAGATACGGTACCTTTTTCGAGCAGCTGCATCATGGCTGCAAAAACGGCTCCGCCCTCCGGTGCCGGAAATATCCCGGTGAGGCGGGCCATTTCATTGCTGTAGTGCATCATGGCTTCATCCGTAACTGCAACTGCCGCACCCCTGCTCTCGCGGATGGCACGCAGCATCAGGAAGTCGCCCACGGCTCCGGGTACGCGCAAGCCGGAAGCGCAGGTTTGGGCGCCCTGCCAGAACTCGGCATGCTCTGTGCCCTGCTGCCAGGCCCGTACAATGGGTGCGCAGCCGGTAGTCTGAACGGAAATCATGCGCGGACGCTCCGGGCCAATCCAGCCGAGCTGCTCCATTTCATCGAAGGCTTTCCACATGCCGATCAGGCCTGTTCCGCCGCCTGTCGGGTAAAAAATGACGTCGGGCAGGCTCCCGTTAAACTGCTCAAATAATTCATAGCCCATCGTTTTTTTGCCTTCGAGCCGGTAAGGTTCCTTCAGGGTAGAGACATCAAACCAGCCTTTTTCCTCCTTCAGCTGACCAACCATTTTCCCGCAGTCGCTGATGAGTCCGTCAACCAGTACCACCTCAGCGCCGGCTGATTCACATTCCTGCCGGAAAGCAAAGGGCGTATCTTTCGGCATAAAAATATGGGCAGGCACACCGGCGAGGGCACAGTAAGCCGCAAGGGCCCCGCCTGCGTTTCCGGCTGTTGGGATGGC
>NZ_JAIUMX010000107.1:0-12354 GCF_022565315.1 Cyclonatronum sp.
CCATTCGCTTAAAAAAATTAACCCGCGAGTATCAGATGCGGAACCGCATTTCGGCCGATCTGCACGACGAAGTGAGCGCTACCCTCAGCAGCATCAGCTTTTTTGCACAGGCCATTGCCTCTGGCCGTAAGCCGGAGCAGAACGAGAAGTTTCTGAGCCTCATTCTGGAAAGCTCCGGTGATGCAAAAGAAAAAATATCGGATATCGTCTGGGCCATTAATCCTGAAAATGACGAATGGAACAGCTTTTTTTCACGCTGCAGGAGATTTGCATCTGATGTTTTTGAAAGCCGAAATATTGCCTTCACACTTAGGATTGACGAGTCGTATCCGGGTAAAATCGATATGCAGTTACGGCAGCATCTTTGGATGATTTTTAAGGAGATGATCACTAACGTTGCAAGACATTCAGGGGCCTCACGTGCAGAGGTTATTTTGCATATTAAAAACGGCGAACTGCAGCTTGTTGTGCAAGACGACGGACGCGGACTCAGTAATCCGGACGCTTCATCAGGCAACGGACTGAGAAACATCAGGCAGCGTGCGGATAAAATCAGAGCTACAGCCGTGCTTGAAACCGAACCCGGCAGGGGTACCCGCTGGATAGTTCGGGTAATGCTTTAAGCAGGCTTTTACCGCAGATACCGCATATGTATGTAGTATCAACTCATTGCTCATTTTCTTTAATTAAGGAATTGTTATCAATATTAAAACAGACCTATGGAAAAAGCGAGTAACATCATCATCATTGAAGACAACAACTACATCAGAAACGGTTGGAAAACTTTTGTGGATTTTGAGGATGATCTCGAGGTAATTGGTGATTTCGGATCATGTGAGGCTGCTTTTGAGCAAAATAAATTATGTACAAAAACCGATTTGTTTTTGATGGATATAGGGCTGCCAGGCATGAGTGGCATTGAGGGTGTTCAGCATATTAAAATGCACTATCCCGATGCGGTCTGTATTATGGCGACCGTCTTTGATGATGACAAACATGTCTTCGAAGCTCTCAAAGCCGGCGCCGTTGGCTATATGCTGAAAAATATGTCGCCCGAGGAACTTATTTCAGCAATCCGAAGCGCACTCAGAGGTGGTTCACCCCTTACTCCTAATGTGGCACGCATGGTTATTGATGTGCTTTATGTTCCTGCGGATGGTCAGGTGGAGCTCAGCCGCAGAGAAAAATCCATACTCGAAGCCCTCGCTAAGGGGCATTCTTACAATCAGATTGGCAAACAGCTATTCCTTTCGACCGACGGAATCAGGTATCATATCCGAAATATTTACACTAAGCTGCAGGTTAATTCACGATCAGAAGCGGTGAGTAAAGCATTTCAAAACAGAATCATTAATCCGGATACTATTTCATAAGTTGAATCCGATTTCAGGCTTTGTGTTCGGTTTGTTTGTTAATGCGATTTATTTTACATAGTTCAGGGGTTTTGAGGGTCGTATTCGTGTCTGTAAGTATAAAAATTTGAAATTTAAATAGATTGTCTTTAGGTTTATGTGTTCATTTTAATGCTAAATCAAACATAAACCTATGCTATACAATAAATTAACCCTGATTATTCTGTTGCTTGCCGGTGCATTACTTGCCAGCTGTTCTTCCTCGGGCAGTTCAAACGATACACCGGGGCTCGACGGCAATCTGACTATAGAAGTGCAGGCTCCGGTTGAAAGTGCTTTTTTTCTGACCTACTACACATGGGACGGCAATGAAGGAAACTTTAACTCCGAAACCATCACCATACCTCAGTCCGGTACCTTTACCTACAACGTAGAAGACGGAAATTACATCGGTTTCGGTATCATACTCGGCCCCATCGGTGATATCGCCGGCGTGCGCCTTGCGCTGCTCGCCGATGGCGAAGTACTTGAAGAAACCACTACCCCAACCGCAGAAGGCGGCTATGAAATAGAAGTCGGCTCCATACCAAACGAGCTGGGAGCCGGGATGCAGTAAGCTGCGGAATCCGCCTGCTTAAAATTCGCTTATTATAATAAAGAGGCCGCAAGCTTTCGGGTTTGCGGCCTCTTACCATAAACATACAGGGAAACCTTCTCCGGGGAATTCCGACCGCGTGTTTAGGTTTTAATTGTTGTATGGACTACTGCTATGGGCGTGTTTGGGGTAAAAAAATGAAGCACAACGTTTTGTTTGGACTCGTATTCATTTTAATTTGTGTCTCAGTTATGTTTGGGAGACCCGAAAAGCAGCTACATTCGTAGCAAGATTTCATTATAGTATATAGATTAAATCAGCCGCATGCACCGCATGAATATGCGGTAAATTCAGAAAAAGGGAGCTGAAGCTGTTCTTTTCTGTCCCTCAGCTGCGCTGTTAGCTTTCAGGGAGCAGTTTTGAATCAGAGTTTCGACTTCGTATATTACTGCATAGTTATTTATTTAAATTAATTCCCCGCATGAACAAGAACATTTTGATTATACTCGCAGGCCTGCTTATTGGCGGCCTCGCCGGCTTCTCCTACTGGTATTTTATCGGCTGCGATACCGGAACCTGTGCCATTACCTCAAACTGGAGCACAAGCACCTTGTACGGTTTGGGAATGGGCGGTCTGGGAGCATCAATCGTTAAAGACAGCATTGCGAGCCGTAAGGCAAAAAAAGAGCAGCAGTTAAATCAGACAGAGAATCCTGCTTAAGCTTTTGGGCTTTTCATAATCAGGGGATTGTGAGGGGAAATCTCAAGCGGATAATTTATCTCATAACACTTCGTTGAGCTGAATCTCCTCACCTAATTCTTGATTTATGACCATTAAGCGGTTTGCCCTGATTAACTTGTGCGTAGCAGCAATACTTTCTGTACCTCTGATCGCCATGCAGTTTGATTCCGGGGTAGCGTGGGATGCTCATGACTTCGTGATGATGTCGATTCTGCTGCTTACAACCGCTTTTTCGCTGGAGCTTATTTTCCGGAAAATGAAAAACAAGCGCTATCGGGCACTGAGCATGGCGTCTGTAATCTTGCTGCTGCTCCTGATTTGGGCTGAGCTTGCAGTCGGAATTTTCCACTGACTAAAGTTTTCGCGCGTTTTTTCCTGCTATGTTAAGCTTGTTTTGACCGGTTAGCTTCGTATGTTGCAGCGAGGCCGGGCTGCAGAAAGCCCGTAAAAAAGCCGGTCTTTTATTCATAACCAAGCAGTGCAGGGAAAAAACTATGTCAACCATGCGGGAAAAAATGCTGCGCGGAGAACTCTACGATCCGCAGGATATTGAGCTCTCTCTTGCGCGGGTACGGGCGCGCGACCTGTGTCAGGATCTCAACGCGACAAGGGAAAGCGATGCGGAGTTACGCCGCCGCATTCTGAAGGAGCTGCTTGGTTCAGGCGGCGATGATGTGTGGCTGCAGCCCCCGTTCTATTGCGACTATGGATTCAACATCCTGCTCGGCAAAAATTGTTTTTTCAACTTCAACTGTGTGGTGCTTGATATTTGTGAAGTTAAGGTAGGCGATTTTGTGTTTGTTGGTCCGGCCGTACAAATTTATACCGCCATGCACCCCATGAATGCCATGCTGCGCAGAAAGCAGGAGTTTGGCAAGCCCGTGGAGATTGGCTCAGATGTCTGGATCGGCGGAGGCGCCATCATCAACCCCGGCGTGCGGATCGGGAGCCGGTCGGTGATCGGCTCGGGCAGCGTGGTTACACGCGATATCCCCGAGGGCGTGTTTGCGGCCGGGAATCCGTGCAGGGTCATTCGCCCGGTTGAGGAAGCCCGTCAGGGGTAATGCAGCCGCGCATCATGCAGCATCTGTCAGGTCCCTTCCCCAAAAATGCTGCGCAAGCCGTAAGCCGGGATCAGGTCACGGAGCGCATCCCCCGAAAAAAACACATCCCAAAAATAAAAAAGCCATGCCCCGGCTCATCTGAGCGGGGGCATGGCTTTTGTTTTGAAAGCCGCTGAAACGGCCGTGAATCAGTTGGTCGCTTTATCCGGCAGGGGCGCGCTTGCGTGGAAATCGCGGTGCACGATGCCGGCATACTCATCGAGCAGCTCCCGCACCCGATCGGCGCTTTCCGAAACCACAATGGTGCCCACGTGCCATTTCTTGCTGATGGTCCATTTCACTTCCGGCGCGTTGAAGCAGGACTGATCCGGGTGCTCGTACCGTGCGAGCGATACCAGAATGCCGCCGTTAAGATTCTTCTGCTCCGGCAGCTCGTAGCCCGTTTTGATGGCTGAGGCGTGTTCAACCCGCGCCCACTCCCGCCAGAGGTTAATGCCGGTTGCAAACTCCACCATCTCTGCGAGGTGCGCCCCGCCGACCCGGCTCGAGGTTTCGAGGAAGTAGAACTTCCCGTCTTCGTGGCAGTGAATGAACTCGGTATGCGAAGCACTGTAGCGCATCCCAAAACCCTTCATTACCAGCTTGTTGAGCTTCACCAGCGCTTTGGCTTCGCTGCTTTTGGCATCGCAGGTCATGGAGCGGAAGATGCCGGCTCCGTGCGCGACTTCAAAAGGGGTGCTCAGGTAGCGGCTCACCGAACAAAACAGCACTTTGCTGTCGAAGGTAAGGGAATCGGCATGGTACACATCACCCGGCTTGAACTGCTCGGCCAGGAAATGGCTGCGCTGCTCGCCCAGGCCGTGAATGGTTTCCCAAAGCTCTTCCTTGCTGTGTACTTTTTTGATGCCCATGGCCGAAGCCTCCGAGCGCGGCTTCACCACGTAGGGCGGCTTCACGGTATCGGCGAAGTGGTTGATGTGCGCGTCCTTAAACAAATCGGTGAAGGGCGGCACGGGTATGCCTTCTTCCTGCGCTTTGAGGCGCATGGCGAGCTTATCGCGGAAATAGCGCGCGGTGGTCTGACCCATACCCGGAATCCGGAATTCCTCCCGGATGGCCGCTGCTTTTTCCACATCGAAGTCATCGAGCGCCACAACCCGGTCGATGTTCTTTTCTTTGATCAGCCACGCAAAGCCTTTCAGGATGCGGTCGATGTTTTCGGCGGAGTTGTCTTCATTTTCCAGATAGAAAAACTCCTCAACAGCGTGACGCGGCCAGGGGTCGTTTTCCAGCTTCTTGGCGGTGAGCAGATACACGGTGTTGCCTTCGTTGTGGCACGATTCGAGGAACGCCCCGCCTTTGAAATAGGTGGAGATGCAGAGATAAGTGAGGGATTTTTTTTCAGACATAGCGGGATGGGTTTTGGTGATGTTGTAGGGGGATGGCGACCGTGCCCTGAACTTAGTTGGTGCCTGTTTCGGGTTTTGTTAGTTTGGCGGTGAGCTCGGTGAGCAGGCGCACGCCCCAGCCGGTTCCGTTTTTGTGCTTGCCGAATTCGCTTTCGCCAAAGGCTACCCCGGCGATATCGAAGTGTGCCCAGCGCGGATGTTCCCGGGTGAAGACCTCCAGAAACTTGGCTGCCGAGATGCCGCCGGCTACCGGCTTGCCGCTGAGGTTGCGCACATCGGCTACATCGCTGTGCAGGTCGTCGGCGTATTCATCCCAAAGCGGGAAGCGCCACACGCGCTCACCGGCAAGGTCGCCGGCTTCGGAGCAGGCAGCGGCAAGGGCGTCATCCGGGGTGAACATGCCTGCGGCAGCGTAGCCGATTGCGCGCACGGTGGCGCCGGTAAGGGTTGCGAAATCGAAGAGGTAGTCGAGCTCGTACTTTTCGGTGATCCAGCTGAGGCCGTCGGCGAGGATAAGGCGGCCTTCGGCGTCAGTATCCATAATTTCGATGGTTTTTCCGCTATATGAACCGATGATATCCGACGGCTTGAATGAGCGGGCGTCGATGAGGTTGTCGGTTACCGGCACTACGGCTACGAGCTTAACGGGGAGCTGCAGCGAGGCGGCGGCTTCCATAAAGCCGAGCACAACGGCCGCTCCGCCCATGTCGCACTTCATGAAATACATGCCCGCAGAAGTTTTGATGGAAAGGCCGCCGGTATCGAAGGTGATGCCCTTGCCGACAAGTCCGACAGTGGGCGCACTTTCCGGCGCATTTTCGGGCTCGTACTCCATCACAATAAACTGCGCGGGATATTCGCTGCCGCGGTTCACGGCCGCCAGCGCGAAGAGTTGGTTGGCCTCGATTTCATCCCCCGAAAAAACAGTGACTTTCTGACCGTGGTTCTCGCCCCATTCGCGGGCAACATCGGCGAGGAAGGGCGGCGTTTGCAGGTTAGACGGCATATTGACCAGATGCATCACCTGTTTTTGGGCCAGTCCGATGAGGTGCCCCCGGCGTGCGGCTGAGGCGATGTCCTCAAAGTGCTCCGGACTCTGTGCGGAAATCAGCGTGAGGCTGCTTTCTTCTCCGTCGAGGGGATGCGGCTCGCTGCCGGCATTTTCCTTCCAGCTGCCAAGCTGATAGGTGCCGGATACCAGACCGTTCACAAAGGCATCGGTGAGCCCGGCCTCTGCTTCGGCGCTGCCGGCAAGGTGGGAGAGCAGGAGGGATGCAGCCGGCTGAAGCTGCCTGCCAAGTTGAACCGCCACCGAACGTGCGGCCCGGAAGACACCGCTGAAGCCGGCTGATTTCGGTTTGCCAAGACCAATGAGGAAGAGGCGGCTGCCCTCAGCATTGTAGAGCGTAGCGGTTTTGCCGCTTTCAGCCCGGAAATCGGTGAGGGCCCGCTCAAGCCCGAAGGCCGGAAGTGCGGGATAAACTTCAGCTATTCGGCTATAGGCCGTATCGGTGTACAGGGGGAGGAAAATATCTGCAGCTTGCTCAGGATTGCCGGATTTGACGAAGATCTTCAAAGTGATTCAAAAAGTAAAATGGATAGAATAATGTGTGCTCATAGCAATTATTGGGGGTTATTTTAAGCAAAAAAAGCCATAATTACATCCTGTTTCGGCTAAACCTTTAATACTTAGCCTGTTCCCGTTTGCAGGCTTTCAGCAAACTTCAGGGCGCGAAGCTCGCTCCAGAGAACCGGCGCGGAAAGGTTTTGGGTGAAGCCGGTGTGTCCGCCGTGCTTTGGGGTTTCAAGGGTGACGCAGGGGTTTGCACGGGCGGCTTCGCGGGGGAAGCAGCTTTCCGTTAGGAAGGGATCGTTGAGGGCACTCACGAGCAGGGCCGGCCGGCGGATGTCCGGCAGCCAGGGCAGGCAGGATGCCTTTTCCCAGTAATCGGCCGCATCCCGGAAGCCGTGCAGCGGGGCGGTGAAGGTGTCGTCGAATTCCCGAAAAGTGCGCATGCGATTGAGTCCGCTGAGGTCGAAGGTACCGGGCATATCGGCTTCTTTGGCTTCGATTTTGGCTTTCAGCATGCGCATAAACCGCCGCTGATACAGCCCGAAAGCCGATTTTTCCAGCTTTTTGGCCGAGGCCGCGAGATCGCAGGGCACGGAAAAAGCTACGAGGCCGGTCACCTCCCGCGGCAGGCCTTCGCCCGCCTCCCCGGCCAGCTTGAGGGTCATGTTGCCGCCCATGCTGAAGCCGATCAGTACCACCTGCTCATAGCCGCACGCATCAATCGCGAAACGCACAACGGAAAGCAGGTCGGCGGTATCCCCGCTGTGATAGAAACGGGGGAAGCGGTTCATCACCCCGCTGCACCCGCGGAAGTTCCAGGCGAGCACATCCCAGCCTTCAGCTTCGAAAGCCCGCGCCATGCCGGTAACGTACGCCCGGTGACTGTTGCCCTCAAGTCCGTGCGAGATAATAACCGCCCGCGAAGCCTTCCGGGTGAGGCGGTCGATATCGAGAAAATCGCCGTCGGGCAGCTCGAGCCGCTCGCGTACGTACCGGCCGGCAAGCCCGTTCACCTTCCGGAACAGGGAGGGATAGATGGTTTCGAGATGACCGTTGGGTAGCGGCCATGCGGGATTAAAAGCGGAGGTTTTATGCGCGGTCAGCAATTGCAGTGAGGGGTTAGTGTAAAATTAATATTTGTGAAAATCATGTTTGGTGCGTCTAAAATAAAGGATTTCTATAACACTCGGTTCAGTGCTTACTTAATAACTTCTTATTTATTAAGTGACCAGAATTCCGATTAAATCCTTAGTTAAAAAGGCAGGTGCTCAGAAACGCATGAGTATGCGGTGATTGTAAAGATGAGCCTTTTTATATTGAACAAGCTTAAGCACACTTAGCAGGAGTTAACAGCAGTTGCTGCCCTAACCATAAAAAACATAACTAATGTCTTATGCAAAACAATCTCTGATGAATCCGGAAAATCCCGAATTTGAACTTTCATTTATTTATTGTTAGGTTAATCTAACCTTATAACCTTCTTGACTTTAAGTGTTTACTTTATCTCTTGTTCATCATTTACCCGAATCGGATGGTATTGTTGATACAGGGTTTTCGAGAGCAAGAGTGGTAATCGATTATTCATTAACAATCGGCTGTGGCATGCGTTTTTCTTTACATATGCATTCAGCCTGATTGAATGCCCTAACAGGCTCTTTTAGGGAGTATCCGACAGGCCCTTCAATATGACTTGCCTCATTATCAGCTGACTGTAAGAACTTTAATAACCCGATGGCTGCCAATTTAATCAGGCAGCCTGATTACTAACTAACCTAATCACCATGGATAATATATACGCCCGTAAAGGCCACGGCGGCTTTGTGCCTGCCTGGTATTTGTTCAAAAATAAAAGGCCAGGCCGCTGTAGCCTCAGCCTGCTTAGCATACCAATAATTGCCGTGCTGCTCGCGCTGATGTTTCAGTTACCGGTCACAACCTACGCGCAGGATGCTTCATCCTATGCTGCCGACCGTGATGAAGCAGCCGTTCTGCTGAACGCCCGAATAGATGCCGGATCGGCAGAAAACTGGGCTATCCTGAACAGCTCACCCGGTGTAAACGGGGAAATTCATGCGCTGCTGCGACAGGGAGATTTCCTTTATGCAGGCGGCAGCTTCACCGTGCCGGATACCGAAGTAAGCGGTCTGGGCCGGCTCAACGTGCAGACCGGTGAATGGGAAGCGCTCGGATTTGACTGTGATGAAGACTGTCAGGTTAATGCGCTTGCCGTTCTTGGCAGCTTCCTGTATGCAGGTGGCAGCTGTGTTTGGAGTAACGATGAAACAAGCTGCGGTGCCATACAGCGCTATAACCTTAACACTGGTGTTTGGGGCGGTATCGATACCAATCTCACGCGCGACGGGAGCGGAAATGCGGTTGTTACTGCCCTTGCTGTTAGCGATGGTCAGGTAATCGTGGGCGGGCATTTCGACCGGGCCGGCGAAACAGAGCTGCAGAATATAGCCCGATTCCGCACCTCCAACCGCAGCTGGAACCGCCTTGGTGCCGGCATTTCTGAACCGGTTCGGGCCTTGCTCACAAATGATGAAAAAGTTTATGTCGGTATCGAACTTTCCGAAAACGCACTCGCCGGAACCACACAAATTAAAGGTCTTGCCGTGTACGATTACTCCGGAAACCGTACCAACAATGCGGGCTGGGCTAATATCGGGGAAATTACCAAGCCGTTTCGTCCCGGTAATGCCGTCGTGAACGCACTCGTGCTGAGCGGCGGGCATGTGTACGCAGGTGGTTTTTTTGACAATGTGCGTAACGGAAGCTCCAATCTGTTAGCCTACTCCCTTACCTCCTTCAATCTTTCTAACGAAAGCTGGCGCGTTTATCCCGACGGGCGCTTTGATGATATCACTGCGATGGCAATGGGACCGAACGGGCTCGTTGTTATCACCCCTGATATTATCGACACGCCCGGCACAACGCCATCAGCACTGAGCCTGAATATCGGAGAGGAGGAGCTTCAATGGAATGGCTTCGGTGTGCAGGCTTTTAACAGTCCGGCACGTGCAGTTGCCGCCGATGATGACAACATTTATTTCGGAGGCGATTTTACCCGCGCCGGAAGTCAGACCAATACCGGCGGACTCGCAGGCTACACCCCGGAAACAAACAGCTGGTTTATTTTCGGAGCGCCCTGGGGGGAAACCGATGCCATTGTATCCGGCGGCGAAATCCTGGCTTTTGCAAACAGCGGCCGTGATATTATTGCCGGAGGAGCATTCACAAGTGCCGGCGGCGATGAAGCCATCACACGAATTGGTGCGTTTTCGACCGAAACCCGCGGCTGGACGGCTTTGGGTGGCGGGTTTGGTGACGGCATTGTCCGGGCAATTGCAGCTTCTGAGGAGCTGATTTTTACAGGGGGTGATTTTTCCATATTCGCCGACGGAAGTCCGGCTCCGGCACTCGCGCAGTTCGACCGCAGCTCGCAAAGCTGGACGGTTTTGGGGGATGCGCTCACAGGCGCTGATGAAGCGCCGGTGCTCATTCATGCTCTTTTTTGGGATGGCGACCGGCTTTTTGTAGCAGGAAGCTTTTCTGAGGCAGACGGTCAGCCGGCTGCAAACCTTGCAATTTACTCTCCGGAAGAAGGCTGGTCATCACCCGATGCCCCCTTCGATGGACCGGTTCATGCCTTGGCTGTTCGGGGCAACACCTTGTTTGCCGGCGGTGCTTTCACCGAACCCGCAACAGCTCTTGCCATGCTCGATCTCGAAACCGGCGAATGGTCCGGAATAGACGGCCTTTCGCCGGCATCTGATGATCTGCCCGCGGTTGTGTACGCTCTGCAAAACAAAATCGGAAAAACGCTTTACGTTGGCGGCAATTTTTCTGCTGAAAGCGGCGGAGAGCATTTCGCGGTTCTGTCAATTGCTGATTTGACCTGGACAAGTGTGAGCGGCAGTCCCGAAGGGCCTGTTTTCGATCTGAAGGTGTATGGCGATAACATTTTCCTTGCCGGAGATTTTTCCGGAGCAGGCTCAGCGGAAGGCTCTGCCAACATTGTTCGCAGGAACTGGGCCGACAGCGAGTGGCTGAGCATTTCCAGCGGCACGGATGCACCTGTTCAGGCTATAGCCCCTTATGCCGATGAGCTTTTCCTCGGTGGCGGCTTCAGCAGCCCGGCAACAGGCTTCACGAGCTGGACAGGTGTTTCTGGTTTTTTTGCGGGAGCCGGCACGGAAACACATCCCTTTGAAGTCACAAACCTGTTCGAATTTGACCGGGTGAGGTGGTTTTTTGAATCACATTTTTCCCAGGCACAGGATCTGAATTTCTCAGCAAGTGTTCGGATTGATCCGATCGGAAACCCGCAGTATCCGTTTATGGGCAACTGGCAGGGAAATGATTTTGCGGTGTCCGGTTACAGCTTTATTTGTAATTCAACCTTAAGTTGCGGCACACGCCCCCGATCAAATAACGGGCTGTTTGGCTATACAGAAGGTGCGGTAATTGAAAACACCCATCTGGTCAATGCACGGGTGTTATCTGCCTTAGAAGGCGTGAATGTGGGCGGATTGGTTGCCCACGCGCACGATACCATCATCCGAAACAGCAGCGTAACCGCTGAGGTACGGGGTGTTACCAACGTCGGGACCTTCGCCGGGCAAACAAGCGGAAGCACTGTGATCGAAAACAGTTTTGCTGCCCACCGGATCGGAGCCGGCTTTTCGTCATCAGCGGGTGTGCCCGGTGTTTCGGGCAGCCTGAATGTGGGCGGCTTTGTAGGCTTGCACGCCGGTGCACTTATTCAAAATGCGTACGCCCACGGAAGTCTGCGCGCTTTAGGCAGCGATGCTGAAAACCTGGGTGGTTTTGCGGGCAGCGCTGAGTTAGATTCGGAAATCCGAATGGCCTATTCAGCGGTTCATTTTCCGGATGATTTCAGCACTTTGTCGGCAGCCGGCGGATTTATAGGAAGTTCGCAGGGAAGTATTGTAGCGGATGTTTTTTGGGATGATGAACTCAGTACCGCTGATTTCGACCTTTTTGCCACTGCACTCACATCAGCTGAAATGCAGCTGGGGGCATCTTTCGAACCCTTTGATTTTGAGAATACCTGGGAAATCATCGAAGGCCGCACCTTCCCCTGGCTGAAAGCTGAAAATGCAGGCGGTGCTGTAGGTTCCGGCACCTTCGGTACGGTAATTGCCGCCGGCCCGCATATTGAAGGCGCAGAAGGCTGGCGCTATTTCGGGATGTCCTTCCCCGGAAACCAAAGCTATGCGGAATTTACCCGTTTTCTGGCAACACAGGGTTTTGTCGGGGCAGATGTGCCGCCGGGAATTTCGAACCTGTACTATTACGCTTCCAGCAATCGCTGGCGTTCTGTCACGGGTATCAGCCCGTCCGGTGCAGGCTCACCTGAAATATCAGCTTTTGCGATTTACGCCTTCGCCCCGCCCTTGCAGACCGAGGTTGATGTGCACGCAATCGTGTCGCAGTACCGTAAGCCGGCTGTTGAAATAACGGAGCCGGTGAAAGGTTTCACGGTGAATCAATTGCCCGATGAAGGGGCGCCTTCCGGTGGTGTCTGGACCCTGATGGCCAACAACAACCTGTGGCCGATGGATACCGATGCCCTCGACCGCTCCGGCCTGA
>NZ_JAIUMX010000108.1:0-12308 GCF_022565315.1 Cyclonatronum sp.
TGCCGCGCTGATCCTGGTCGAAGTGCATCAGGTCACGGTAAGCCCATTGACGGGTCTGGTTGTAGATTTCACCACCAATCTGAGCATCAAGCAGTGCAAAAACACTAAAGTTTCTGTAACGGAAGTTAGTGCTGAACGACATGCTGAAATCAGGAAGTGCGTTACCAAGTTTCACAAAGTTCTGGCCTTCCTCATTAACCTGGCGAACAGGGATACCCCAATTCAGAACAGTTCCGTCTGGCAGGGTTACCGTTTCGCCCCAGTTGCCGTCTCTCCAGGATCCGCCTTCGCCAACGGGTACGAAGTATCCGTCGTCGTTACGCTGGAAGAAGCTGCTGAATGGCTGCAGGTTTGTAGGAAGCTCAGAAGCACCGGTAGCCCAGCCTACACCGTAGAAGGTACCAATACGCTCGCCGGCACGGCGGTAGAACGCAGCACCTTGCTGAACATTAGGGCCGTAACGCTGTGCAGGACGGTTGAACTCAGTAATTTCAGAGATAGAGCGGTCGAAGAGTACGTTGAAAGAAAGGCTCATATCACGACGCTGAATAGCGAAGGTTCTCAGGCTCATTTCAATCGTGTTTGACTCTACCGTACCGGCATTTTGCCACTGGCTTGCAAAACCAAAATAGCTCACAAGCGGAAGAAGCAGCAGCTGATCTTTGGTTTCAGTTTGCGCGTAGGTGAAGTTGAAAAGGAAACGGTTCAGGAAACCAACTTCAATTCCTGCTTCAAATTCGCGGGAAAACTCTGGCTTGAGCGTGCTGTTTCCAAGAATGCTCTTGATTACAGCATCACCGGCAACAGACCAGGTCTCGTACTGTGCGCTGAAACGCGGGCGACCACCGGCTGTACCGACAGAAGCGTTGATTTTCAGCTCATCAATACCTTCTACATTAAACCAGTCTTCTTCGTTGATAAGGTAAGCACCGCTCAAACGGTAGTAGGTATGCCATCTTTCATCAGGGCCGAACAGTGAGCTTCCGTCACGACGAATAAGTGCATCGAAGATGTACTTTCCGTCATAGTCGAAGTTCGTAATGAAGTAGTAGCCTTCAGACTTAACCTGGTTGGTGTTGCTGCCGATAAACTGACGATCGGAGGTTGTGTTACCCAATGTAGGTACACCTTCTACACCGAATCCGCGGCCTTCAGCGCTGAACTGGCTGAATTCCTGGGTTTCAACAAGAAGACGGGCCTGTGTACGGGTACGCAGACGGCCGAAATCGTGGGTGTAGGTTGCGTTTACACTCGCGTTTACAGCTTCATTGAAGCGGAAATCGCGAAGCAAACCACCACCGGCGTAAGTGTTCTGGTCAATTTGCTCCCAGAAAGTAGGCCAGAAACGTGTGAATTCACGGTTCGAACGGTCGTAGCTCAGGTTAGCTGCAATATCAAGATTCGTGAATGGCGTAAAACGAGCTTCAAAGCTACCCATTACCCGGTTCCGGTTATCGGTGCGGTCGTTGTAGGTGGCTTCGTAAAGCGGGTTTTCTTCGATTGATGCTTCATTCGGCTGAATGAACAGACGGCCGGTTACCGGGTCAATCGCACCAAGGTCGATGTCAGGAGCCGAGAATGCCAAACCAAAGAAGGGGCTTCCGGGACCGGTCTGAATCTGATCAAGGCTGGAAACAGCATAGTAACCACTTGCGGAAAGTGTAAGGTTATCAAGAACACGGCTATCGATGTTCAGACGTACGTTACGACGGTTGTAACCATCAAGTACATCAAGTACACCATCCTGCTGGGTGTTGTTGAATGAAGCAAGGTAATTGATGTTGCCAACACGCTGAGAAACAGCCACGTAGTTGGTGTAGAAATTACCGGGGTTGAAGAAAGCATCGAAATTATCAAATGTTTCTACAGGGTAAGTCTGATCCAGGAATGTTGTAGCTGTAGGCCCAACAAAAACACGCTCTGTTTTATCAGAGGTTGGGTTTTCTGCAGAATCAAGCCATGGGTTGTTGGCATCGCCACTCATCTGGAAAGCATGAGACTGATTGGTACGGATTGCGTTTTCCAGGCTGCTCACACCGAATTCGTTGCGAACAACGATGCGGGTTGTACCGTCGGCAAGGTTTGCACCGCGGTTTGTACGGATGTTGATTACACCTGAAGCAGCACGGGAACCGTACAGCGAGGCTGCAGCAGCACCTTTAATTACTTCAATGCTTTCAATATCGAGAGATTCGATATCAACGGCACTTTCAGCCAGAATTACACCATCCACAATGTAGAGGGGCTCGTTGCTCTCTGAAATAGATGTGATACCGCGAAGTACTACTGAAGGAGTAGAACCAGGCTGACCACTACCCTGTACGATGTTTACACCGGCAACTTTACCGCGAAGGGCTGCTACAGGTGAACTTCCGGGTACCATTTCCAGATCGCGTGCACTAACACGGCCTACTGTAAAGGGCGTACGGCGGGCTTCTGTATCACCAAGCACACCGGTTACTACAATATCCTGAAGACCAAAACGGTCAACCCGAAGGGCGGTATTCAGGGAGTTTGCACCGGCTGCAATAGTAATCCGGCGCTCGAAACGCTGATAACCCACAAAGGTAATCATCACGGTATATTCCCCAACAGGAATATTATCCAGGCTGTACTCTCCATCAATATTGGTGGCAGTACCCCGATTCAGTTCAACCAAAAAGACTGTTGCGCCAGGCAACGACTCTCTGGTATCTGAATCGGTAACAACACCCGATAAACTGCCGGTTTGCGCAAGCAAAGCGAGCGGTAACGCAAGCAGTATAATCGTTAGCAGTAACTTTTTCATCATAGTTAAATGACCTCGTTCATTTAGTCTGTTAGTATAGTGACAGCAATCCAGTCCTTTAAAGCTTGAATGCTGTTAACACGCGCTTACATAAGCAATACGCATTTGCGCATCACAAGTGGTTAATATAGTTTTACCCATAGTTAATCCAAAAAAAAACTTTCTGTTAACACAATAAATCCGAAACCACCTTAACTACAGGTATTCTTTGGATTTAAAATAAGGGTCACCACCGGTAAAGCCCCTGATGACACTGAGCACACCATCACATTTAAGCATTTTGCTGAAACAGCTTGTTTATACTTTAAGCCATTTGACCTTTCCGAAAACCGGTACCGCCTATAAGCTATTTGTAGAGCTTAACACCTGTGCGAGGTCAGTTTACATGCCTGCCCTCATCACGCCCGCTATTTCAGGTTTTGTAAGCCCGTTTGTTACACTTGATAAAGACGTAAGGCTAAGTGTCTGAGCCTTATCACAAATGTATCCCGCTTAGCTGAAAAGAAGCTCTGCAAGCATCCTCACTCCGGTTTCGAGCAGCTCATCGGGGAAATCGTAAGCCCGGCTGTGCAGCTGAGGGTGCTCCTTGCCTGCACCCAGCCCAAACAAAAGCGTAGGCCCATAGCTGCTGAAACGGCCAAAATCTTCGCTCCACATAAACGGCTGATCTTTCCGGATTACCTTCAGTCCCTGCTTCTCCGCGATCTGTTCGGCCAGTCTGCAAAGCTCCGGCTCATTTACGGAGGCTTCAAAAACTTCGGTCGTGTCGAATTCGACTTCGAGGCTGTGGGTGCGGGCCGTTGCCGCGGCAAGCTGACGCGCTTTGGCCAGCATGTTCTGCACCGTGCGCGTTTCCGGGGCGCGGAAGGTTGCCATGAGCACGGCTTCGCCCGGCGCGGTGCCGAAGGCGATTTCGCCGAGGCGGGCATGAATCACGGTAATCAGCCCCTGCTCCTGCACCGGCAGGTACTGACCCGGTATGGCAGGGAAAAGCTGCATGAGCTGCGCCAGGGCCGGGCCGGGTGAGGTGCCATCGTTGGGGTGTGCGGCGTGCGAGGTCGCGCCTTTCAGCCGCACAATAAGCCCCGTAGAGGCCGAGGCGAAAACGCCGCTTTTGAGCACAATGCTGTGTTTGGGGTAGCCCGGCAGGTTGTGCAGGGCAAAAATCACATCCGGTTTGAGGCGCCGGAAAACTTCAGTTTCGATGATGCGCGCCGCGCCTATGCCCGTTTCTTCGGCCTGCTGAAATACAAGTATCACCCGGAGGTTTTTCGGGGGATGGGCTCCCAAATATTCTGCCAGGGCTACGAGGTTCATCATATGTCCGTCGTGACCGCATTTATGACCCGCCTGCGGATTTTCGGCCCGGTGATCCCACTCCGGCGGGTCGGCTATGGGCAGGCCGTCGAGTTCGGCCCTTAGCATCACCCGTTTCGGGGCCGACTCCGGCCCGTAAACCGCGATGATGCCGCAACCGCCAAGCCCGGTGTGCAGCTCGTCGGGGCCGGTCTTTTCCAGCCATTCCGCAATCTGAGCAGCGGTCCGGACTTCCTCCCCGGAAACCTCCGCGAGCTGATGCAGCCGCCTGCGCATTTCGATCCAGCGGGGCAGGTGTTGTTGGGTGAAGGCTTCAGGATTTGGGATCATCGTGCTGTCGGTTAATTATTCAGGGGCGTTTCTGCCGGGTTTTGCCGGCAGTTTGCGATTCCGCTGAAGTTAATCAATTGCGGGCCTTTTTGGCAGGGCGCGGACGCCGCTTTTTGAGAGCCATACGCTTCCTCCACTTTAGGCCTTTCACAGCTTTGCCGGTACTCCTCCGACCCGCCGCAGGATGAAAATCATATCAAGGCCATAAATATAGGGCGTTGATATGGCCTTGATACGGACTTGCAGAAAAGCAAACCCAAACCTAAACCAGCCTCGTAACCTTGATCAGGCTCAGGTCGCCATCACCCGAAAAAGATTTATAAATAGACGGGGCCCAGAATGATGCGCGGATCGGGGTATCGGGCAGCGGCGGCTTCGAGCTCGTGCGGGGCTACAACGCCGGGCATATCGGGCTCAGACGGCTCTTCGACCGAGAGCTGAAAGTGCAGGTGCGGCACCCAGCCGCCGTTTTCGCTGCGGTCGCCCAGCCAGCCGAGGCGCTGCCCTGCCTGCACCGGCTGCCCCGCTTCCAGACCGCTGAGGGATTTCCGGCTGAGGTGCCCGTACAGGGCATAGAGTTTTTGCCCGCCGATTTCGTGCTCGGTGATGATGGTCGGGCCGTAATCCAGCTCGTTGCGGTTGTCGCGGAAGCCCCAGATGCGGCCGTCGCTGAACGCGAATACCGGCTCGCCCGCCGGGCCCCAAATATCGATGCCGGTGTGGATGAAGCGCTCGCCGCCGAAGAGGGCCGAGGTGTACATGCCGCGCCGGTGTTCGAGGTAGCCGCCGGCGCCCTGCAGGGCCGGGGCTTCTTGCATGTGGCTGTAGCCGGAGCGCAGATCAAGGCGGGGCAGCGGCAGCCGGCCTTCGTAGCGCATCACCGGATGAAAAGTAAGTTCACTCACGAATGTGTTTCTCAGTAAAGTTCATTTTTATGGGTTTGGCCTGCATTTCCGGCCTGCCCCTGAAGCAGGTTCAGGGCACGGTACGCATCACCCTGCATACAAAAAAACAGGGCAAAAACATAGAATACCGGCTGTAGGGCAAGGTACCCATCGCCCGAAACAAAAACACTACTCCACCACTTTATCGATGTAGGCCGAGTTCATGATGCCGAGCGCGCCCATGTATTTGAGGCGGAAACGCACAAAATCGCCGACTTCGTAATTGCGGGTGTTATCGCCCACATTCACGACAAGCATGTCGGAGCTGGCATCCACAATTTCGATGTCGTCGTTTACCGGCATCAGGTATTTGGGGTCGATATCGAGGTAGCCGATGTCGAGAATGGCGCGGTGGCTCGTTTTGCCGTACAGGCTTTCGTCGATTTCCATGCGGGTGCCCTGCGGGTTGAGGCCGAGCTCGCCGCTGGGTACGAGCGGCTTTTCGTGCAGCTCAATGATCTGGGCGTAGAGCTCCATCACGGAGTCTTCCATGCCTTCGATGGTTTTATTGGTGAACAGATCGAGGCCGAAATACAGCGCCTCGCCCACCCGGAAGTGGTTGATTCCGCTGGGGATTTCGTGCCGCAGCAGCAGCGGCACCGTCACGGAGGTGCCGCCGGAGATCCACGGAATTTTTTTGTTGAACTTGAGCTCGATAATCTGCTTGTACAGGGTGAGCTGAATGAGCTTATCGGTGTTGGGCATCACCCCGTACAGGCAGTTCAGGTTGGTGCCGAGGCCGGTTACGTTGATGTTCGGCAGATTGAAGACCTGCTCATAAAAGTCGATCAGGTCGTCGCGCACCACCCCCTCGCGCAGATCGCCCATTTCAATCATGATGATGATTTTGTGGACCTTATTCTGCCGCACGGCTTCATCGGAAAGCATGCGGATGGTGGAGATGTCGGAGTCGAAACTCACATCGGCCCAGCGGATGATATCTTCAATGATTTTTTTAGGAGGCGGCTTGATGTAAACCGTCTGAATTTTGTCGCTTATTTCCTTGGCGGCCTTGAGGTTACTGATGCGGGAATCGTGAATTTCGTAGATACCGAGGTCGATCACTTCCTTCAGCATCTGCTTGTTGCCGCAAAAAAGTTTGGTTACGATGCCCCACTGAATGTCGCGCTGATCAAAGCGTTTTTTGAGGAAATCGTAGTTGTGCCGCAGTTTTTCGCGGTGAAGTTTGAGATAGGCCATGGGTCATGAGCGCTTCCAGCGCATTTCAAGATATTTGTTGGTAAAACCAAGTTTTTCATACAGATAACGGGCGGGGTTGTCGGGCTCAACGTGCAGGGCGATATCGCCTTCGGCCCGGTCCATGGCTATTTTCATGAGGCCTTTGCCCAGGCCTTTGCCGCGGTAGCCGCTGTGCACGGCAATATACACGAGCAGGTTTTCGGGGATGTAGCCCTTCATGCCGGTTTCATTCACGATAACGGCGCCGGCCACGCGCTGCGCTTCGGAATCCCACGCACGCACGATGAAGCCGCCATAACCGGGCTTGGTGCTGAGGGCATAAGCCGCACATTTGGCGATATCCTCGCGGGGGTCGCCGAACTGATCGAGGTGTTCAAAAAGGAAATCAATAACGGAATCCGCTTCCGCCTTGCGGGTTTCGGATTCGCCGGGGTTTAGTATCTGATAGTCGAACATAGAATCTGTTTTTTTAAAAGCTTAAGTTTTATCGATGGATGTGTTCCGCGGCCTTAGCCAGCCTGTAGCGAGGAACACAGCGGCTGATGCCGTGATGCCGAAGATGATGGGGTCGAGGCCCAGGGGTAAGGTAAGGATTTCAGCACTGCCGCGTGCGCGCTGTACTTCGGGGATTACGGTGAGCAGCAGCGTGAGGCCGCCGCCGGTAATCATGGAGGCAATGGCGGCATCGCTGCCGGCGCGCTTCCAGTACAGGCCGCCGAGTATTGGTACGAGCAGCCCGCTCACCATTACGGCGTAGGAATAGAGCATGATGTCGAGCACGGTTTCCATGGCGGCAGCGAGCAGCAGGGCTACCGCGCCCAGAACGAGGGTAACAAAC
This sequence comes from Cyclonatronum sp., assembly GCF_022565315.1. Lineage (NCBI taxonomy): Bacteria > Pseudomonadati > Balneolota > Balneolia > Balneolales > Cyclonatronaceae > Cyclonatronum > Cyclonatronum sp. The sequence goes on from NZ_JAIUMX010000108.1 coordinate 7,418, forward strand.
TGCGACAGCCGGATGAGGCGGGTGTCGTCCATATCAAGGCCGAACCACTTGCGGAGCAGGTCGCCGGTGATGTTGCCGGAAGCCGCCACAAGGCAGCTATCCGCTGTGGACATGATTGCCGAGAAGTAGGCGGCCATCATCAGGCCCATGAGGCCGACCGGCAGAATGGTGCGCAGCAGAAACGGCAGGCCCTGCTCCTGATGGATGCCCTCCACGCCGGGGAAACCGAGGTAGGCAAACATGCCCTGCTCGGCGGCTACCCGCGCAAACAGGCCGAGCAGCACGCCCATAAACGCCATTACCGGCCACTCAAACAAGCCGGCGAGGTACCAGGCTTTTTTGGCCTCAGCCACGCTCCGGCTGGCGTAGATGCGCTGATAGAGCGTCATGCCCACAAACCAGATCGGGATAATGGTGATGCCCCAGTTCAGCAGCTGCTGCCAGGTAATGTTGGTGAGGCGCAGCATTTCGGGGGCCACAACGGCAGCGATGGCTTCGTACCCGCCTACCGCCTGATAGCCCAGCGGGATGCCGATGAAGATGAGCCCGCCCAGCAGCAAAATCCACTGAAAGGTATCGGTGTAGATAACCGCCTTGATGCCGCCCATCACCGTGTAAATGACGATAATGAAGCCCATCACATACAGGGCAGTGTCGATGCTGAGGTCGTCGAAAGTGGCTGAAGCCAGCACGGCACCGGCCAGCATCTGCGAGCTTGTGAAGCCGAGATACCCGACAGCCGAAATAATGCCCGCAATAATTGCAGCCTTGCTGCTGAAGAAATAACCGAACAGATCGGGCATGGTATAGAAGCGGTGCTCGTCGGCCAGGGGCTTTACCCTGGGGATGAGGAGCACCGCAGCCATCCAGGCACCTATGAGGCCGGTGAAGAGCATCCATGAGCCTGAGAGGCCCATCACGAAGCCGAGGCCGCCCAGGCCGATCGAGAAGCCCCCGCCCACATCGGTAGCCACAACCGACAGCCCGATATGCGGATAGCTCATGTTGCGGCCGCCGAGGTAGTAATCTTCGTTACCGGCGTTTTTCCGCATAAAATAGAAGCCGACGCCCAAAACACCGGCCATGTAAACAACAAATACTGCTAAATCAATAGGATGCATTATAAAGAACGGATGCGCCTGATCAACTCGTTAGAGCCGGAACAGGCAGCACAGCAGGCCGGAAACAACTGCGCCTCGCAGTGTTAGAACCTCTGAAAGGATCGTTTCGGCTTCTGCTTTAAAATTTGAATGAACTGTGTCGCAAAGGGTAACGGACTGAGCATGGGCATCATTCCGATCGATTCAGCGGCTTGCGGCTGGTACCCCTGCCGCTTATTTTGGATGATGAACGCAAACCTAACCTATTTTCCATGCGCCTTGAACGTGCTTTTTTTGAACGCAGCCCGGTAACGCAAATCGCACGGGAGCTTATCGGCATGGTACTCTGCACCGAAATTGAAGGGCAGCTCACCAAAGGCCGCATTGTTGAGACCGAAGCCTACGCGGCGGTGGGCGACCGTGCCTGTCATGCGCACCTCGGCCGGTTCACCAGGCGTACCCGCACCATGTATGAAGCCGGCGGAACGGCCTACATTTATTTGTGCTACGGTATTCATCACCTTTTTAATGTAGCGGTGAATCAGAAAGGAGTGCCTGATGCGGTGCTCATTCGCGGAGTTGAGCCGCTGCATGGTGTTGAAACCATGCTGGAACGCCGCGGCATGGTGAAAGCGGAGCGAAGGCTCACAGCCGGGCCCGGCGTGCTCTCGCAGGCCATGGGCCTCACAACTGCCTTTAACGGGCATGACCTGTGCACTCCGGGAAGTCAGATCCGGATTGAAGACGACGGCGTATCAGCTCAGCTTCAGGATGCCATCGAAACCGGGCCGAGGGTCGGCATTGATTATGCCGGTGAGGATGCGCTGCTGCCCTGGCGCTATTGGCTCAGTGGCTCCAAATGGAAAAGCCCGGCGAAGTAAGTGCTTAAACATTACCTTCCGGGCTTTGTCATAAATAATGGCAGATTTAGAGCTGCGCTAAACGGATTTACATACCGTTAGACATTTCCATGGCATACTGACGGAATTTTTCCTGGAGTTCAGGATCCATCTGAATTGCAAAATTTATTTCCTGGAAGCGGTCGAGCTCCATTCCTTTGGATTCGATGACTTCAACAATCTGGCCTTCAACCTTTTCCTGAACGCTTTCGAGTTCATCGAGTACATCATCAAAGCGCTTCATTTCTTCATCATCCATGCCCATATCAGCCTGACTCTGGCCGTTCTGCATGCCGGTGAGAATTTCATTAAAACGCTCTACAGTGATTCCGGCTTCTTCAACCATTTCAATCATTTCAGTCTGGGCTTCCATCTGAATTTGCTGAGCATCCATCGTGATTTCGACAAATGATTTCATTTCTTCATCGCTAACTTCTACATTCGGCATTTGTGCCGGCATCTGCGGATTCGGGATTTGCGCCAGTGCAACTGCGGTAAGTCCAAAAGTGAACAGGCTAAAAATTACGATGGATTTGATCGTACGTGTCATAAAGATTTTTTTGTATTGCGAATTGTACGGTTTATTGAAACCTTAGAATAACGATTATGAGCAGCAATTAAAAATAAAATGCTGCTCAGACCGCTAAATCAAGTAAATTCAAAACGATTTTTAAAATATTATATTGTGTACCTGCGGAACGGGCAGGCCCGGTTCGAAGTTTGTTGTTGCAACAATCATTATTTTCAGAAACCTCAACCATTTCAAAAAACAAATACGTATATGAAATTACTGACAATCCTCCTCGTATCCCTGCTTTTCTCCGGCAGCGCATTTGCCAACGATCATCACGGCAATAATGAGCGCATGAGCTGGAGCATCGACCGTGCACACAGCAACATCCTGTTCACGATCAACCATTTTTTCAACAAAGTGCCCGGTACCTTTAATGATTTTACCGGCACGGTTGTTTTCAACCCAAGCGCTCCTGAGCTGAGCGAAATCGATGTTCAGGTAAATGTGGCGAGCGTTAACACCAACGTTGAGCGCCGTGATGATCACCTGCGCTCAGGCGATTTCTTCGGCGTTGAAGAATTCCCGCAAATGCATTTCCGCAGCACCGATGTACGCCATCTCGATGGTCAGAGCTACGTAGCCGTAGGTCAGCTTACCATCAAAGATGTTACCCGCGAAGTAGAGCTGCCATTCGAGTTCCTTGGCGTAACCGAGCACCTGATGCGTGAAGGCGTTATGGTTGCCGGACTGCACGGCGAGCTCAGCCTCAACCGCAACGACTTCGGTGTTGGTGTAGGCGACTGGGCTTCTACAGCGATCATCGGCAACGAGGTAAACATTCAGATTTTCCTGCAAGTACACGCTGACTAAACGAACTGCTGTATTTTCATGAGCCGGATCTGCACAAGCAGGTCCGGCTTTTTTTGTTTAAAAACCGGGCTGAGTCCGAATGTGTTTTTAATATATTCATGGGGAGACCAAAACCTGCTCACTTCATCCTTTTTAAGATGCTGAAAAAGAAAAAAAACAGACGAAAAGACGGCCAAAGAGGATCCCTGATTACGATTCTTATTTTTCTGATGGTTCTCATCTTGTTTTGGCTCAGCTGGGGGTTTATTCAGCAACTATGGACATCGGGCGAAGATTCACCAGCTGAAACACTGCAGCCGTTTCCGCTTCGCATCACCTCACCTGCTGAATTCAGCAGTCAGTCGCGCCGCTTTGAGCGTGATGCTGTTCCCAACCCCGAGCTGCTTGAAGGCCTTTTCCCCGGCGCGTTTACCCTGCTTGTTGACGGTGAGGACATCAATGCAGACGGGAACCTGAACTTCCTGCTTGTAACTGAGCTCAGCCATACAGCCCCCGCTGAACTTGCAGACCTGGGCTACGGGTTCATCATAACTGAAGCGCAGCTGCTCAGTCAGCAGCCTGACGGTACGCTCAGCCTGCTGCTCGGCATAACCGCCGATACAATAAGCGGCACTGATGGCAGCCCCCTGCTTGCACAGGTGCCGGCCACTTTCGGATATGGCTTCAATCTGAGCCGATACACCGGGCCGCCCTACGCAGCCGAAGTCATGCTTTTTGAACTTGTAATCCTCGGGGAAGACCTGCTTCCCGCAAGCGACGACCTTACTATTTACTGGCACCCGGATCGCAGCAGCTATGCAGCCACAAATGCATTCGGCTCCCCCGGTACATTCTGATTTCCCGGGTGCTTTTCAGCCCCCCTGCGGTGCATGATTCAGCATAAACCTGTATATTAATCTGTTCCTACAACTTACTATTGATTTCCATCTTATTTACCGGACACTTAACCGCTGTTATGTTAAAACCTAAGTTTTTAATTCTAAGCCTTATTCTCGTTCTGGCTGTTGTATCGAGATTCCTTCCTTTCCCGCCCAACGTAGCTCCGGTTGCCGCAATGGCCCTTTTTGGCGGTGCCTATTTCAGTGACAAGCGTATTGCTTTTCTGTTGCCCCTCGGAGTGATGCTCCTGAGTGATCTGCTGCTGGGCCTTCACAGCACCCTGCTTTTTGTTTACGCTGCCTTTGGCATTATTGTAGGCCTTGGTATGCTGCTGGGTAAGGAAATAAGCCCGCTTCGAATTGCGGGGGCATCTGTTGCAGGTTCTGTCATTTTTTACCTGCTTACCAACTTCGGTGTCTGGCTTTTCAGCCCCTACTACCCCTTCACCCTTGAGGGCCTGCTGGCAAGCTACACCATGGCCATCCCCTTTTTCCACTACACCCTGCTTGGCGATCTGTTCTTCACTACCGTAATGTTCGGCTCTTTCGAGCTTGTTCGCCGCAACGTACCTGCGCTACAGACAGCCTGAAAGGCAACCCAACCGTTTTAAAGAAAAGCCGGTTTCTCCA
>NZ_JAIUMX010000109.1:0-12166 GCF_022565315.1 Cyclonatronum sp.
GAAATTACCTCAACCGAATTACCCGGGATCAGGATATTTGCTTTGGCAAACCCGTTATCAGGAATTTGCGCTATCCTGTTGATATGCTGCTCAGCCTGATGGCATCAGGAATGAGCAAAGAGGAAATACTTGAAGACTACGAGGACCTGCAGTATGAAGACCTGTTGGCTTGTCTGCAATATGCAGCCAAAATTTCACAGTCCAGAATCGCTCAAAAAATTGTGCTTTGAAGTTTCTTGTTGATGCTCAGCTTCCCAGGAAATCTGCTCTGCTGTCAAATAAGTAGCTTTTCTTTTTTTTGGGTGGAACTCCGTGAGCATCACGGTCTTTCGTGGCATTTCAAGCCCCCCAAGCCTGCGGATAAGCCCGTGCTTTTTTTTCCCCGGTGCCCCCCCCAAATCGAAGCACCTGATTTTCAAAGATTTGCCACAAAATGTAAAGGCATTCGCAGCGGTGTTTCACACGGGCATTTGTTTTTGTATATATAGGAACCATCATTCATCAAAAAACCGACGCCCGGCATGAAGTTTTTCCTATTCGTTTTTATTTCCTTTTTTGTTGTTCAAACAAGCAGTTTTGCGCAGCCAAGCCCCGGCTCCGATCATGTGGATGTAACGCTGATTGCCGAGCACACAGACCTCAGCGCCGGTGAGTCAACCACCCTCGGCTTTCATTTCGATATCGAGCAGGGCTGGCACACCTACTGGCGCAACCCGGGCGACTCCGGGCTTGCCGCGCGGATTTCTTGGCAGCTGCCCGAAGGTTTCAGCACCGGCGAAATCCACTGGCCCTACCCCGGCACCTTCGAAGAAGGTCACCTGATCACCTACGGCTATAAAGATGAAACCCTGCTGATGCAGCCGCTCTTTGTTTCGGCTGATGTGGTTCCGGGCAGCTACACCCTCGAAGCCCGGCTCGAATATCTGGTTTGCGAAGCCATCTGCCTGCCGGCTTTTGAGCAGCACAGCATCAGCCTCGAAGTAACGGCTTCAGGACAAAGCCCGTCGGCTGATGCGCAGATCTTTGCCCGGTTTCGGGACAAACTGCCCGCAGAGCAGCACGACCTCCAACCAGCCTTCACAACCGATAACGGCCACATCATCCTCCGCCTCGAAGGCGCACTCGCCCGAAACTTCAGCCCGGATACCGACACCCTGCGGTTTTACCCCATAGCCGATGATCTCGTAGATAACACCGCGCCGCAGCAGGTCGAAACCGCCGATGATGCCCTTTGGATGCAGCTGCGCCTCTCCCGCTATGCACACACGGCGCCCCGGAGCATAAAAGGCCTTTTGGTACACGGCACGGAAAACGGGAAACAGGCGTTTCACGTAGAATCTCACCACCCATAAATCAATCATAAACAAATCCCTAACCTTATGAAAAAATTAGCTTACATCATAGCGATCCTGCTCTTTACAGGGCTGTTCAGCGAACTTTTTGCCGGTACCGGCGAAAACCCGCAATCTCCGCCGATTGGCGAAGCCGCCCCTGAGTTCACCCTTGTAAATCAGAACGGTGAAGAAGTAAGCCTGTCTGATTTCCGCGGCAGCTTTGTGGTGCTCGAGTGGCTGAACCATGACTGTCCGTTTGTTCGCAAGTTTTATAACGCCGGTGAGATGCAGCGCCTGCAGCGCCATTATGCCGAAGAGGGCGTAGTTTGGCTTTCCATCATTTCTTCCCGCGAAGGCGAACAAGGGCACCTCACACAGGAACAGGCACGGCAGGCCATGGCAACCCATAACTCTGCACAGCACGCCATCCTGATTGATGAGCCCGGTATCGTAGGCCGTGCCTACAATGCGCGCACAACCCCGCACATGTTCGTGATCGACCCCGACGGCATTCTGCTGTACGACGGCGCCATCGACAGCGTGCCAAGTGCCAACCCCGATACCATCGCCGAAGCCGACAACTTCCTCGTAGCCGCCCTCGATGCTGCCATGGCCGGCGAGCCGGTTGCCATCCCGACTACACGGCCGTACGGGTGCTCTGTGAAGTACTAAGCACTTTTTTGTACACTTTTTGCCTAAACCTTCGGAAATTATAAATTCCCGAAGGTTTTTTTTTGCTTCTCATTTATGATTGCTTCTGCATCACCGTTTCAGCTTGCTTACATTATATCAACCCGAACTTTATTCAAGTAAATATCCGCCTATGAAAGAATCAAACCGGATAGAACTAAAACGCACCCTTACAGATTCACTCGAAAAAGAAGTTGTTGCTTTTCTAAACTACCGTGAAGGGGGAATTATCTACATTGGCATCAATGATGACGGCAGCATTGCAGGAATAGACAACCCTGACGCCATGCAGCTTACTATTAAAGACCGTCTGAAAAGCAATATTCAGCCTGTAAGCCTGGGTTTATTTGATATCATTCAGGAAGAAAGAGACGGTAAATGGGTCTTAAAAATTATTGTTGCCAGTGGTCCGGAGAAGCCATATTACCTTAAAAAATCAGGTATGTCAGAAAAAGGGTGCTTCATACGCATCGGCTCTGCTTCGGAGCCGATGCCCTCCCGAATGATCGAAAACCTTTTTGCAAGCCGCATCAGAAACTCAATCGGACAGATTGAGTCAAACCGGCAGTCGCTTAAATTTGAACAGCTTCGAATTTACTATGAGGAATCCGGCAAAAAGCTAAACGCTAAGTTTGCTGGAAATCTGGGCCTTTTAACAAAAGATGGCCGTTACAATTATGCAGGCTTTTTGTTATCAGATAGTAACAGCCTCTCCGTTAAGGTAGCCAAGTACATGGGTACAAGCCGTACTCACCTTCTTGAAAACAATGAATACGGATATTGCTGCCTCATAAAAGCAACCAAGCAGGTTCTGGACAAAATCGAACTCGAAAACGCTACCCGAAGCCGGATTACCTCAACAACGAGAATTGATACCAGGCTTTGGAATCCGGTTGCAATACGTGAAGCCGTTATCAATGCAATAGTTCACAACGACTACACCCGGGAAATTCCGCCAAAGTTCGAAATATTCGACGACCGCATTGAAATCACTTCTGCCGGCAGCCTTCCTGAAGCCCTAAACCAGAATGAATTTTTTGAAGGATTTTCTATCCCCCGTAATCAGGAAATCATGCGGATTTTTAAAGACCTGGAACTTGTCGAGCACCTCGGCTCAGGGATTCCGCGTATCCTTGAAAAGTATTCAAAAAAATGCTTCAGGTTCACTGAAAATTTTCTAAGAATGACCTTCCCAAATGCCTGGCTTCTCGGTGAAGAAGAGGACACAATTGTTGGTGTTGAAAGTACTATCGAGCGGGTTGCCCCTCATGTCTCCCCCCAAGTAACCCCCCAAGCTACCCCCCAGGTTAAAGCTTTAATTATGGTACTGGATGGAGAGAAAACCAGATCTGAAATACAAAAGCAATTGCGGCTCAGCGACCGGAAAAGCTTTAGAACTTTATATATTAATGAGGCTCTGAAGCACCGATTCATCGAAATGAGCATTCCAGACAAGCCACAAAGCCCATTACAAAAGTACAAACTCACCGAAATAGGCAAGGCCTTTCGGGAACAATTAAGATATTCGAATGGGATATTCCTAACCGAAGCCCCCCCCCAAGCTACCCCTCAAGCTACCCCCCATGTTAATGCCCTTATTCTGGTACTGCAAGGAGAGAAAACGAGAGCTGAGCTACAGGAGCTGCTAAAGCTCACTGATAAGAAAAACTTCAGGACATCCTACCTAAATGAAGCCTTGAGGCTGGGTCTTATCGAATTAGTTATGCCCGATAAGCCACAAAGCTCTTCTCAAAGGTACCGTCTGACTAAAAAAGGGAAGCTATTTCAGCAGGGATTGCGTGAGCTTGAAGCGCGTGACAACGATTAAATACTCAGATTACGCGTGTCACAAATGCGTCTTTCAATTTCGCTATAGTTTTTGCCTGGAAATGCTATTTTGTTTCATTATTGCATTTTCACTGATCACCCGGTAAAAACTGACGGGCTTGCCGCTCCTCCTAAAACCACCTGAACTACGCTCTTATGTCACATCAATCCCATAAGCTTTTTTTGTTTTTTGTTTTGCTTCTGCTGTTTTTTCCTTTGGGTATATCAGGGGTCGGGCTGTCAACCAATACTTCCGATGAAGGCGTTTCGTCTCAGGCTGAACGTTCAGCAGAGCTGTTCCTGAGTTTTTCCGAGGAAAGCCTACCAGCAATTGCCTCAAAAGCAGCCGGCAGGCGGGCTGTGCTGCTGGGCGAATCCACACACGGCACCTCCGAATACTACCGGCTCCGGGCAGCCCTCAGCAAAATTCTGATTGAAGAGCACGGCTACAATTTCATCGCCGTTGAAGGCGACTGGGATGCCGCCTGGCAGGTTAACAAATACATCAAACAGCTGCCCGGTGCCCCGGCCTCCGCGCGGGAAGCCCTCGGGCATTTCACCCGCTGGCCGTTTTGGTTGTGGAACAACGTGGAAACGCTTGAGCTGGTTGAGTGGCTGCGCGCCCGGAACGACGCCCTCCCGGAAGGCGCCCAAAAGGTTGGCTTTTACGGGATAGATGTGTACGGCTGGCCGGAATCGGTGCGCTTCCTGCGGGAGCAGTCCGACCGCTTTGAAGGGGAGCTGCGCACCTCGATGCGGGTCGCAACACAGTGCATCAACCGGTTCCGGGGCGACAGCCGCGCCTATCTGCAAACGGTGGCCAATACCGGCGAACACTGCGGGCGTGACATCCTGGAACTTGTGCAACAACTCGAAAACACGGCGCGCCCGGATGACTTCAGCGAAGATGCCTGGCTCAACCTGATGCAGCACGCGCAGGTTTTTCGTCAGGCCGATCTTCACCTGCGCGGGATGCTGTTCCGGGGGCCTCAGTCGTGGAACGAGCGGGCAGCCAACTTTAAGCAGACCTTCGCCCGGCTGCTCGATTTTTACGGGGAGGAAGCACGCGGCATCGGCTGGGCGCACAACACCCACATCGGCGACGCCCGCGCAACGGATATGGGCAGCGCGGGGATGCACAACATCGGTCAGCTCACGCGCACCGCTTTCGGCGATGAGGAGGTGTTCGCACTCGGATTCGGTACCTTTTCAGGCAGCGTGAACGTGGGTTTCGAGTGGGAGGGCCCGATGCAGGTGGTCGAAATGCCCGATGCACAGCCCGGCAGCCTCGAAGCCGGACTCTACAGCCTGGGCATGGGCGCGCTCTGGTTCCCGACGCGTACGGATGCTGCCCGGGATATTTTCAGCAGTACGGTACCACACCGGGCGGTTGGCGTGGTGTACAACCCGGAAAACGATGCCGTCCAGAATTACGTGAATACCGACCTCCCCCGCCGCTACGACGCCTTCCTCTTCCTGCCTTATACTCAGGCGCTCACGCCCCTGCGGTGACCGGACGTTCAACCAATCCGCAACAGAGAGGAGGGTTAGGCATCTCTAAGGAGCGATTTCAAAAATCCGTCTCTACCATCCGGAAATGCAGCTATCCGAAAACGAGCTGAAAGCCTTCACCCTTACAACAAATTCCACCACGCACAAGCCGGCGACTGCATCGCTGAAATCGAAAGCAAGCTCGGGCAGCTGCCCAAAGCGCTTGCCGCAGACATCAGCGCATAGCTCGAAAAGCTGCGCGGGCTTATTCAGAAAGCTGTTTTTTAACGATGGATGTGTCCCCTGCCCGACCCGATTCCGATACCTGAAGTCCGTTCAGGCGAAAAGAAATTCTCGGGGATAGAAGCCCTCACGAAAGCTTCAGCGATTTACGCCATGCTTTTCCCCGAACGCCCGCATTGCCGCACAGGCGCGCTCGAGTACCGGGTATTCTTTGGCGTAGCAGAAGCGGAGGTGGAAGCGGCCGCGCCCGGGGTCGGAGAAAAACGACCGGCCCGGCACCGTGCCGATGCCGGTCTGCTTAATCAGCGTATGGCAGGCAGCCTCATCATTTTCGAAACCGGGGATGCCCGCGCGGTGCAGGGGCTCGAAGCTTGCGAAAACGTAGTAGGCGCCCTGCGGGGCTTCAAAGCTGAAACCGGCCGCGCGAAGCGCATCACAGAAAAGGCTGCGCTTGCGGTCGTAGTCGGCGGCGAGCTGCGTGAAGTAGCTTTCGGGTAAATCAAAGGCTTTGGCAAGGCCGTGCTGTAGGGGCGTTGGCGGACAGATGTAAATCAGGTCGTTGATGAGGCCCATTTTTTCGATGATGTGCGCCGGCGCAACCGCACTGCCGAGGCGCCAGCCCGTCATGTTGTAGGTTTTGGAAAAGCTCGACATGGTGATGGTGCGCTCCCAGCCGCCCGGCAGCGAAGCCAGCGAAAGATGCCGGTTGCCGTCGTAGGTCATGTACTCGTACACCTCGTCGGTGAAGGCCCACAGGTCGTGTTCCTGCAGCACCGCAAGCAGCTGCATCAGCTCGCCCTCCTGCCACACCTTCCCGTTCGGATTTCCGGGATTGGTGACCAGCACGGCTTTGGTCCGCGGCGTGATGGCCGCGCGAAGCGAATCGAAATCCGGCTCCCAGCTGCTGCCGCTGAGCGGCACAAAAACCGGTTTGAAGCCCAGCACCTTCAGCAGCTGCACATGGTAGCCGTAAAACGGCTCGAACTGAATCACTTCATCGCCCGGCTCAAGCAGGGCAAGGCAGGCCGCCACAAAGGCGCCGGTAGAGCCGTTGGTGATCATCACTTCTTCTTCGCTGCTGCACGGAATCTTGTTGAAGCGCTGAAATTTTTGCAGGGTGCGCTGCCGCAGTTCCGAAATGCCGCTGTGGTAGCTGTACACCGACTGATCGCCGGTGATGGCATCGATGGCGCCCTGCTTTACCGCATCCGGGGCGGGCAGGTCGCAGATACCCTGCCCCATATTGATGCCGCCATACTGGTTTACAAGCTGTGTTACGGCACGGATGCCGCTCTGGCGCAGGCCGTTCGTGCAGGAAGCGAGAGGTTTCATGGAGGGAGGGAATTCAGAAAATCGGAATTATTGTGAGCCCGCATCTTCATCGGCGCCATAAAGCAGCTCGATGAAATCGGCTTTGGAGACATCCCCGAAGAAGCGGCTTATTTCTGTTTCGGCGAGGGCTTCGGTGATGGCGGCCTTGTCGTAGCGGATGCCGGTGAGCAGCTCCTGCAGTTCGGCTACCGGATCTTTACCGAAAAAATCGCCGAAAATGGTGATTTCCTCGATGATGCCTTTTTCAACCTGCAGGCGCAGGTCAATTTCCCCGACCGGGAAGCGGCGCTCCCGCTGTATGTTGAATTTCGGGGAGCGGCCGTAGTTCCAGTCCCAGTTGCCGTACTTCTGGTCGCGCAGCTCATGCACGCCCTTCCACTCGGCTTCGGTAAGGCGGTAGGTTTCGAAATCATCCCGCTCATCAAACAGGCCTTTGAGCAGGCGCGCGCGAAATTCCGTGGTCGTGATCGGCTCCTTCAGAAACTCGCTGATGTTCGCCACCCGGCTGCGCACCGATTTGTGACCCTTCGACTGAATCTTGCTCATCTTCACGTTCAGGGCATTGGCGACCTCCCCCAGCTCCGTATCGAACAGCAGGGTGCCGTGGCTGAACATGCGTTTGGTGGTGGAGTACTGCGCGTTGCCCGAAATTTTGCGGCCTTCGGCAAGGATGTCGTTCCGGCCGCTGAGTTCGGCATCAACGCCCATCGCCCGCAGCACCTTAATCACCGGGCCGGTAAACTTGGCGAAGTTGTTCAGGCTCTTCATGTCGTAATCGGTGATGAAGCTGAAGTTCAGGTTCCCCAAATCGTGGTACACCGCACCGCCGCCGCTCATCCGCCGCACCACGTGAATACCGTTCTGCTCCACGTACTCGTGGTTTATCTCTTCCAGAGTGTTCTGATTCCGCCCGATTATGATGGAAGGCTCATTGATGTAAAACAGCAGAAAATCCTGGCCTTCCCGAAAATTTTTGAGGGCGTACTCTTCAAGTGCAAGGTTGATGCGGGGGTCGGTGATTCCTTCGTTCTCAATGAAAATCATGGTATTGTTTATATGGATTAGGGGGCTATGTGCAAATTTTTGATTCCAAATTAAGGCTATTGCAGCATCAATACCAATCAAAAGCCCGCAGGCAGAAAACCCTGCACAGCGTTTCCCTAAATGTGAAAAAACAAGTTCTTTTTCTTTCGCCGCATTCCGCCGCGTGCCCTGAAATCACCTTCTGTTCAATATCACATTCCAAAGACCGGTAAAATCCGGCAACTGAAACCTTCGGGAAAATCAAAAAAGCCGCCCGCTGCAACACATGCAGCTAAGCGGCTTTTCCAGTTTAGAACATTCCCAAAAAGGGAACTCAAAACATTAAACCCCGAATCTCAGGCCTTTCCTTTCAGCATCAGGTTCCAGTACATCCAGGGCAGGCCCCATTTTTTGAGCACGTACATGTCGTAGCGCTCCTCGCTCTGATCAAACGGGAACGTAGGATCAGGCTGATTCTGATAGTCGAACTCGGCCAGCACCATTTTGCCGTAGCCGGTAACCAGCGGACACGAGCTGTAGCCGTTATAGCTGTTGTTGAGGGCATCGGGCTCGGCTTCGGTGAGCATGGCCTCACGGATGCGCAGCAGGTTTTCGACTACTACGGGCGCCTGCTTGCGGATGGCCGATCCGGTTTTAGCGGTCGGCAGCGCGGCTGCATCGCCTACGGCGAACACATTGGCAAAACTGTTGTGCTGCAGAGTGTGATGGTCAACATCAATCCAGCCCTTCAGCGGACCCTCTGCCATGGCGAGCGGACTGTTCCGGATGAAGTCAGGCGCGCTCATCGGCGGAACCACATGGAACATGCTGAATTCCACTTCCTTCTTCGTAACCTTGCCGTCTTCGCCGGTAACATCGAACACTGCAATGCCCTCATCACCCTTCACCTCAACGAGATTATGCCCGAGGTGGAAATCGATGTTTTTCTCTTTAATCACCTTTTTGAGCGTTTTGGCAAAAACCTCCACGCCGAACACCACGGTACCGGGCGAGAAAAAGTGAATGTCCACATCCTGCCGCACACCTGCTCTTCTGAAGGCCTCATCGGCCAGGTACATGATTTTCTGAGGTGCGCCGCCGCACTTAATCGGCGTGTTGGGCTGCGAAAACAGCACCTTCCCCTTCTTGGTTGACTGAAGCACCTTCCAGGTGTAGGGCGCCATGTGGTAGTCGTAATTGCTGCACACGCCGTTTTTATTCAGGGCTTCGGGCAGGCCTTTCACGGCATCCCAGTTGATCTGAATGCCGGGTGCAAGCACCAGAAAGCGGTAGCTCACCACTTTTCCGCCGGCCGTTGTGAGGCGGTTTTTATCAGGCTCAAAACTTGCGACGCTGTCCTTCAGCCATTTCGCCCGTGGCGGAATGCAGTCGGCCATGGGCCGCTTGGTTTCCTTGTTTTCGAAAGTGCCGGCGCCCACGAGGGTCCAGGCCGGCTGATAGTAGTGCACATCAGAGGGCTCGATGATCACCACATCCAGCTCTTTGTCTTTGCGCAGCAGCTGTGCGGCAACCATAATGCCGCCGGTTCCGCCGCCTACTACTACAACTTCATGTTCGGTGTAGGTACTCATAATTGTTTATTTTTTAGGATGTTTAGAATCAAAATCGCGAACACGGTGGCAGTCGAGGTAATCCAGCTGACCGCCAATTTCGTGGGCAAGCAGCGAGGTAAGGCCCAGCGTTTTGCGCGTGTTTTTATCGGAAAGCATTTTGATGAGCTTAATCGGGCCTACTTCGGGCACATCATCTTTATCATACTCCATCGCACTCGTAATGCCGCGGATGATGACCTGCATTTTCGGCGACAGCAGGATGCGGTTCACCTCCGCCAGGATTGCGATGCCGCCCCGGGCCGTTTCCAGAATCGTGGCTTCCTCATCTTTCATAGATTTGGTGAGCAGTTCGAACAGCTCGTTGATGTTGCGGGCGGTTACGCTGTTGGGCTCTTTCAGCTCGGGGTTGTTGCGCACCACCTCATCCAGAATATTGAGCACCGCATCGAGGTTCTCAATTTTATCGACCAGATTGTTGAGGTTGTTGATCACGCGGTCGTCGGCAAATTTCTGACCCAGCATCAGGTATTGATGGATGGTCTTACCCAGGTCGCTCTCGCTGTTGAAAGATTCGAACAGCTCCGGCAGTTTGCGCTCCGCTTCACCCAGCGCGCTCGTGAGCGTTGCAATGGTATCGAGGTTTTCCACCACGGTTGTGATGTTGCGCATGGTGTCGGGGTCAGACAGCAGGCCGGTGAGCCGCGACAACTCGGAAAGCGTGCCGCCGAATTTGGCCTCATGCTGCATGGAGTCGATCAGCTCGGGGGCTTTTTCGGTGAGCATTTCAATGGCCGAAACCGCTGTTTCCAGCACTTCGGCTTTATCGATAATGCCACCCAGTGCGCGCATCACTTCAGGCTGGGAAAGCTTATCGAACAGCACGTTCATTTCGCGCAGGCGGGTCTGCATGCGCGACTCTTCCTGCATCGAATGTACGATTTCGGGCAATTTCGTGAGCACTTCTTCCGCGGCACTCAGCGCGGTCTCGACCGTGTCGATGCGGTCGAGCAGGCCAATCAGCGCCTTGGCGGTTTCCGGCTGCGCCAGCCGCTCCGCAAGCATCTTCTGATAATCCGGCTCAGCGGTCAGGGTTCCGTTTTCGGAATACATAAGGTTTCCTCCGGTGGGAGTGATTAAAAACTATATTACTTTATGATGATATGGTAGCGCTTTTGCAATTAAAATACAAACCTTCGTATTCGATTTTGCAGACCTGTTCATCAGGCCAGGTTCTGCGCAGAAGCCCGCCGAAAAGTCCCTTTTCTAAGGAAATATATTTTAGTGCCGGCCATTAATGTAACAGCGCATCCATCCCCCCCTGATCAAACCAAAACTCACCATGCGTACCCTTCGGAAATACCTGATCTATGCCATCCCTTTACTTGCTGTCGTTATGATTGGCAGCCTGCTGCTTTCACGCGTAATTCGCCCCGATGCGGGTCAGCTGCCGCTGGCAGAGCTTCACTACACCGAGGCGGCGGCGCACATCGGGCAGCGCGCGCAGGTTTGCGGGGAGGTTGCACAGGCCCGGCTCGCCGGTGAAATTGCCGGCAACCCCGTATTCCTCAATTTTGGTGCACCTCACCCAAACCAAAGCTTCACCGCCGTAATCTGGGAGCGCGATTACCATCGCTGGCCGCAGCCCCCGCAGCAGGAGTTCGGGCGGGGTTATGTTTGTGCTGTGGGCGAAATCAGCGAGCACCAGGGGCGGCCGCAAATAGTTGTGAGGCAGCAACAGCACCTTTTTTTCGGGCAGCGCTGAGGACGGCACAGGCATCGCCCTTGCCTGAATAAAAGCGCTCTGCCTAAGGCACAACCCAGTTTGCCTGCCAGCCATCGGCCGTTTTCACTGCTTTAAAACGAAGATGTTCCGGGCCCAGCTCAAGCACCGTGAGCGAAACCGGCCGGAATTCCAGCACGGTAAAATAATTTGTGGTTTCAAAATCGGTGCAGCTCCGGGCGGCTTCGGGCGCATCAACGGCGGTACCGGGCGGCAGTGAGGTCGTGTACGACTGCTGCGCGCGGCCCTTCACACGGGCACGGTATCCGGCAAGGCGGGCATCATCCTCCAGAATAATGCCGTTAGCCTGCATGCTAATCTGCACCTGCTTCCGCGGATCCCAAAACAGCAGCGATGCCCGCGGGTTTTGCCTGAGCGCTTCAACTTTAGGTGTGCGCGCATCCGTAAAAAAAATCAGATAACCCTCCGTACTCACCTCGCGAAGCACAAGTATCCGGCTGTGCGGCAATAAATTGGCATCAACAGTTGATAGCACCGGCTGCCGGAAAGGGGAGCGTACATCAGCCGCAGCACGCCGCAACCACCCAAAAATTTCATCCAAATTCTGATGTAAATCCTTTTTTGCATCAATCATATTAATCAGGGTTAAGTACAGATAGCTGTTTCAGCCAAACACCTGCCGGGGCTTCAATCGTTTGCTTAATATTTAAGTCTATGGGCACCATATCACTACAGATTCGGAAACACAGTACAATTGGCAAAACACTGTTAATCTGATATTTAGAACCACAAAAAAAGCGCTTTCAACAAAACATTGCTGCACATACACTTAGACCCAAACGGAAAGTTTTTTAAAGAAAAATAGACGTTTAGCCAAACGAAATGCATAAGGGTCATGTTATGCGCAATAC
>NZ_JAIUMX010000110.1:0-11822 GCF_022565315.1 Cyclonatronum sp.
ACGCGGTCTTCCCAGGTGTTTTGGGAGGCCCTTTCGTAGCGTTTTCTGGCTTTTTCCGGGGTGTTGGTTTCGAGTGCTTCCGTTATGGCATCTGCGAAAGCATCGGGGCCTTCGGCGAGCGAGATCACATCCCCGAATGATTCGATGTCCTCGGAAAAAGGCGTTGCAATTATGGGCTTGCCCGAAGCCAGGTACTCGTTAATTTTTAGGGGGTAAATGCTCTTGGTTACCTCGTTGCAGATAAACGGCAGGATGAGCGCGTCGAAGTGCGCGAGGTAGGCCGGCAGCTCGTCGATTTTTTTGGAACCGGGGAAGTGCAGGTTGGGGATGGCATCAAGGTCGATATCGGTATGACCGGCGTGGTTTCTCGGCCCTACAAGCACCACGTTTTTGTCGGAGTGAACCTCGCACACCCGTTTGATGATCTCATAATTCTGCCGGTGACAGATGTTGCCGGTGTAGCCGATAATCGGCCGCGCGATGTGCGCGATATCAGCCGGCACGGGCAGCTCATCCTCAAAAGCCTTCCGAAAGGTGCCGAAGCTTGCCGCGTTCGGCAGGTACTCGACCTCATCCCCCGAAAGCTCCGTGAGATCGCGCTGCAGCTGCCGCGAAGTAGCAAAGCTCACATCCGCGTTTTGGATGGCCGTAATTTCGCCGGCTGCCCCGTGCTTGCGCAGGTAAGGCTCAAGGGCCCGGATGTTATCACGCGACTGATACAGCACGGCTACAGGCTTAAACCAGGCTGGAAGCGTGGTGAGGTAAAGCGGATTGAAAGAGTTATAAAAGACAAATTCTTTATGCCCCAGCTCTTTAAGCGCTTTAAGAATACTCCGTGCCAGCACCTCATTGTTGCGGGTCTGAAGCCTGTTGTACAGCCAGCCTTCGTCGAAACTGTTGCAGGGTGCCATAAGGGGAGGGGTGAGGGCGTACAAATGAGGGGCAAACTGATCCAGCTTTTTCAGACCGCCGCGCCCGAACAGCAGCGCATTTTTACGATTCTGAACCGATGGCTTACTTCGCTCACGCAGGTAATCGGTGAAGGTGTAGGGGTAATCCACATAAATTACCGGCTGTTTTGCCGCGAATGTGCGGGCAATTGACCATGCCGCGGATGAAAAATCACCATCCCACCGGCTCATGCTGATCATTACTACAGGAATCTGAGCATTCAGAGGCAGAGAATCGGACATAACAGGGGCGTAAGCTTAGTAAGGTGGGTGAGGGCGGAGCCTGTTTCAGAATGAAGCGTTATTTAATTTATAAAAAACAATGGCAACATCAACGAAGTAATCCTTTCCGAATAACTATTCGTTTAATCGGCCCTCAAAAACGATGAACAAACCGGCTCAACCTTCCCGATTATAAAAAAAAGCCTTACATTAATTCTGATGTTAGATTAAATCTTAAAAAAATAAATTTGCCGGTTTTTGTAATTGGGTATTTAATTTGTTCCGGCAATACACACCAGGCTTATCTGACAGTTGTTTTGCAGATTCCGTTCAATAGTGTTACCTCCTGATGCCAGATCCGAAAAAATATTTTGATGCCTTCCGTTTAAAGCTCAATGATACGTCGAGCCGCGAAAAATCGGTTGACGATGCCCTGCGATTGCTGGAATCGACTTATTTCACCAGCGACGATGCCCAAAAGGAAGTCGAAAAAGCCCGCGATAATTCAGATAAGCACTTTAAAACCATTAGCCGTAAGGTTCAGGAGCAAAAAAACAAAGGCGGTCGCGAAGAGGTTTTGGATGAAGTGCTGTTTTTGCTCGAAAATGCCCGGCTGAATTCTGATGATGCACAGCGCGTAAAACGCAAACGACGCACCCTGCACGCATGGCTTCTGATCTTTCTTGGTATCGCGTTTATTGGCCTGGCTTCAGCGATGATTGTTTTTGACCCCCCTGCCTGGCTGAAAGGACCTACCCTTTATTACTTTAATCAGTTTGACGGTATTACCCAGGGGGATGTAATTGCAGTTTTGCTAATCGGGTTGGCTACATTTTTTATGCTGCTTGCTTTTCGGGAGCTTCGCTTTAAATAGGGCCCGCCCGGTTTTTTTAATTAGCAAACCATTTCTTTTATGTCCGGCACTTTTATAATAAAGGTTTTTGCTTTTGCACGATTTGAATTCAGGAATAATTTGAGTGGCCTGCTACGGGTGCCGGCACTTATGCTAACCGTATCTCTGTTATTGTCAGCCCCGGTTAATCCGGTACAGGCCCAATTCTTTTGCTTGCAGCTCAACGGCAGCGAAGTTACAGGGCAGGATGATGCAGAAACTACGCTTGGCCGCATCACAAATCGTTTTCGAACTGATTCGATATTTAACAGCAGCGGCAGGCACGGGAGCCGGTTTTCAAGAGAATCGGTCTGGAATTCTAACGGCACTTTTGGCAGCCGCTTTTCAGCTTACTCCGCAATGAATCCCAATGCCCTGAAACCACCCCGAATTATCAAAAATGGAAGGGTGATTGGCCATCTCACAGTCAACAGCAGAATTACCGGTGCCGTGAATCCCTATACCCTGAAAGGGGAATGTGAAGAACGCTTGTAAGTAAAACGGGGGGGCACATCCCGAAAAAAACGGAGTATTCCCCCCTCCTGCAAGCATTTAGCCTTAATCAGGGCCTGTGTTAATCCTGATGGGTAGGGCGGAGCAGGTCGTTCACGGTTTTCACGGGGTTGAAGGTGCTTACGGGTACTTCAACGAACAAGGTGATCCACTCAGCCATGGCTCCGTTCCAAAGGCCGGGCCGCTCAAGCGCTTTAAGGGCGCGGCCGTCGTAGGATTTGGACGCAATGAATGCTGTTTCCGGATCTGTGAACGAATCAAGGTTAAAAGAGCTGCCATTTGCATCTGTAAGGCTGCAAACGAGATCAACCGGGTTGAAATGCGTTGCCTGCTGTACAATCTCCATCTGCTGAGAGTCAGATGTATCCATCTGTGAGGATTCAACGATCTGAAGTTTGTTTACGGCTGATTTCTTATCAATCCAAAAAGGTCCTCCTCCCGGTTCGCCTTCATTTTTTACCATTCCGCATACGCGAACAGGCCGGTTCAGCAGGCTTAGCAGGGTGTCACGTTTGTCTTCAGCACCCAACCCGGCAAAATCATCCGGTAGGCTCAGGTTCAGGGTATCCGTACAAAGTGAGGCGGCCGAGTCGTGCGCCTGCACGTGTGCATCGGATTCAAGGGCGGCAACCGCTTCGAAAACTTTGGTGCGCAACCCGATCAGCAGGCCGCCAAGAACCTTCTTCCACAAAATGGTGTCCGGTTTGAGCGTGTCGGGCACAACATTGTCTATGTTTTTGATGAAAACGATATCGGCATCGAGTCGGTTGAGGTTTTCAAGCAGCGCCCCGTGCCCGCCGGGCCGGAACAGAATGTTACCGTTTTCATCGGTAAAAGGGGCATTGTCTTCATCAACAGCCAGTGTATCGGTTGAAGGCATCTGATTCGAAAGGGAAACTTCAAATGAAAACCCGCTTTTCCCAAACCGTTTTTTTATGGCTTCGGCTTCTGTAAGTAAAGCCTGTTCAAATTCCGGTGAAACCGTAAAGTGAAGGTTTACCTTACAATCAGATCCGGCAGCATACTGTGCGCCCTCCGAAAAATGCTCCTCGAGAGAAGTTCTCACTTCACCGGTTTCTGAATTACGGTGAAACTGAATCAGTGCTTTCGGGATGTTGGAATAACCGAGGCCCGGTTTACCAAGGGTGAATGCAATGAAAGGGCGGAAGCTTCCTGCAGCAAGCAGGGCTTCGGGCTCAAGGCCCTCATCCTTCATAGACTGAAACAAAGCGTCTTTGAAAGCAAAACGACTTAGGTTATCGATAAAAGTTTTCGCAAAGCGGCAGTTTGCATCATCTGCTGCCAAAACCTCAGGGGTAACTTCCGGATAGGTATTTACCATGTATTCAAGGTTTTTAAACATACGAGAGGCAGCTCCTGATGCAGGAACAAACTTCATAATTTTGAGGTCAGCATCCTCAAGAGCCTGCTCGAAGGAAAGGGCGAGCGCCTGTTGTTCCGCTTCACTGAGCTTTAAAATGCCGTCACCAATGGTTGCGGCCCTGTGAAGCCGGAGCGGCGGGATTCCCGCGCGGAAAAGAGAAAGCTGCCGCTCGGCTTCTTCAGTAGTTAAACCTCGCTGTTTAATCTGTAGTTGCACTTCTGTGCTGAATGGGCTGCTCATAAGTACTTTGGTTAGGGAAAATAGGATTGAATGATAATTGTGCTATTGGAAAAGTAGCCGTTTAAAATAATTCAGATATGGTACTTACCGTTTATTTGTTTAATTTATTCGATAGGTTTTGCCAACAATTTATGTGTTGCCTAAAAACCTCAAATGAAAGGCATTTAAGCAACTCCGTTCCTGCAAACAGCTCACACTTCATTAAGCTTATTTCGTGCCAGGTGTAAGGTTCGTAAACAGAATCAATTCGTATGGATTATATATCAAAGACCGTTCAAAATAAGAAAATTGCAATAATTCGGCCCGATTACACGGAAGGTACTGAAAGAGAAGCCGGCCCGCTAATGCTATGTATCCAGAAAGTTATCTCTGAAGATAACCCTGCTGCGATTATTATTAACCTTGGAAGCGTCACTTTCATGGATAGTAACTTTCTCGGAGGCCTTGTGAAAGGCTTGAAAGCTTCCCTTAAAGCAGGCTGTGAATTGATTCTTACAGACCTTCAGCCGCCTGTAAGGTCGATGTTTGAGCTTACTAAGCTTCATAATATATTTCAGGTTCATGCATCGGAACAGCATGCAGAGGAAACCCTATAAATTTTAGAAGCTGCCGCAGCTTAAAATGACAGACAAAACTCCTCTTACGGAAGATGAATCTCCCAAAAAGGTACTGCTCGTTGATGATGAGATAGCAATGCAGAAGCTTTTTGGATTCGCTTTGCGCAAAGGCGGCTTCCATGTGGTATCGGCTTCAAACGGGCGGGAAGCCCTCGATGTGCTTAGTGAAACCATACCCGATGCCATCGTTTGTGATATCATGATGCCGGAAATGGATGGCTTTGAGCTGCGAAACATTCTGAAGATGAGCCCTGAGCTGTATGAAATTCCTTTTCTCTACCTCAGTGCCTTCAACACGGAAGAAAACATCATAAAAGGCATAGATCTCGATGCCGATGATTTTATCTCTAAAACCGACGGCAGCAACGTTGTTGTTTCGAAACTCAAAAACGTAATCCGTAAACGGGAGCGCATTCGCAGTAAGCTTGTAGGGGAGATGCAGGCAGCATCGCATGCAACGGGCGTACTGCTCGACGCTCCTGATCCGCCGCTGGTTTCGGGCTACACCATTGAACATTTTCATGAATCTCATGAAGGCATACCCGGCGGCGATTTTATCGATTACACCGTTGTTAAAAACAACTTGTTGTGTGTTTTGGGGGATGTGATGGGGAAACGCTGGAAGGCATGGGTTTTCGCACATGCTTACGCCGCATATGTTCGCTCTTCACTTCGCGTTATGACCTCAGGTGACGACAGCGACAATGCCGGCCCTTCCCGAATCCTTAACCGTTTAAACCGGGTTCTGTTTCGCGACGACCAGGTCAATGAATCAACCCTGGCACTCACACTGCTTATGCTTAATCCGGATACGGGGGATGTTCGGGTAAGTAATGTGATGCAGTACCCGCTTCTTCACTGCCGTGCATCTGACCGCGTTGTTGCGGAAGTACAGCCTAAGTCAACAACGGTTTTGGGTATCAGACCCGAAGCTGATTTCGACGAACTCACCGTTCGGCTTGAACCCGGAGATGTAATTATAGCATTCACCGATGGCCTTTCCGAACTGTTTATGTCAGAAGATCAGGCCCGCGGCTTCCGCATGGTTAAAGAATGCCTGGCAGAACTCTTTGCAGAAAAAGAGCTGAGCGCTGCTTTAATCGTAAAAGAACTGCTATCAAAAGCAGGGGTTTCAGTTATGCGTGATGATGCTACGCTTCTTTTTGTAAAACGGGATATTGCCTGAGAGCAGCTCAATGGCGGTATGCAGCGCTCAAACTCGGTGAAAATAAGGCCTCCGAATCCACGATTGTCAGATATGCCCGGCATAACTGTTTTTAAACTAAACTGTTTGATTCGTGTCACAAGTATCCGCCCAAATACTCCGCGCTGAAGTACTTTCCGGTGCCGATTCGGCATGGCTGCGGATGGAACAGCCCGAAAACCAGATGGTGATCACGGGCATGCTGCAGCTCAGCAACAGACCCGGCTGCCAGGCGTTCAGAGAACTTATCCGACAGCGGCTGCTTATTTTTGCAAGGTTTCGGCAGCGGGTTATTAACCGGGAAACCATCCCACTGTGGGTACCCGACGAAAATATCGATCTTGATTACCATTTAAGGCAGGTCGATTTGCGGAAAAGCTCAACGGAACTAACACTGCACGCTTATATCGAGAAACTGCTGAGCATACCGCTTGATTTTGACCGGCCGTTATGGGAATTACATCTGGTTGAAACCGCCGGCGGAACAACCCTGGTTGCAAAGCTGCACCACTGTATCGCTGATGGAATTGCGCTTGTTCGCATTTTGCTTTCCCTTACTACAGTTGCGCCAGGTGGGGCCTTTTTTGAGCCGCACCGTGAATACAAGCCCGTAAGGCGAACAGGGCAGAGGCACTCGGGCCTGTTTAACTCTGCCGGTGATGGAATCAGGCGTATCACAAAAGCCCTCTACAAATTCGTGAGTATGCCGGCTGATACTGCTACGCACGTTAAAGGCGCCCTTCAGCCTCTGAAAAAAGCCGCATGGTCTGCTTCGGTGCCATTAGTTGAGGTTAAATTTCTTGCTGCTAAATACAAAGCGACCATCAACGACATTCTGCTCTGGCTTGCATGTGGTGCCCTGCGCCGTTATTTAACAGAAGCCGGCGAAAAACCCGAAACGGCATCTTCTTTCCGCGTTAGCATTCCTGTGAATCTGCGCGGCGACACAGATACCCTTATGACCGGCAATCAGTTCGGACTTGTTTTTTTGGAGCTGCCTGTTGGAATAGAAAACGGGCAGGAACGGCTGAGGATCGTGCAGCGCAGAATGAACGAAATCAAAGCCTCCGGTGAGGCCTGGGTTGCCTACGGTGTGCTCAGTTTATTGGGCAAAATGCCGCTCATAGTTGAACAATTTATTGTGAATTTCCTGAGTAGTAAGTGCTCCGCAGTTGTTACCAATGTGCCGGGACCAAGGCGCCCTTTATACCTTGCCGGTGCTAAAATCGAAGAGATTATGTTTTGGGTTCCCAAATCAGGGATGCTTGGGGTTGGCATCAGCCTGATCAGCTACAATGGCGGGGTGAGTATCGGTGTGGCATCCGATGCAAACAGGTTGCCGCAGCCTGAAAAAGTGACGCAATATTTCGTCGAAATGTTTGAAACAGAGAAAACGAAAGCGCTTTAAAAAAGATGTTTTGTCTGGAAATACTCCAGTCATAAAAAAGCGCTTTTAACGGTATAAAAAAAATCGAGCGAAAGACTTATTGTATCTAAAAATAGCGCATAATAATCTGTTATTTAGGGGTTTGTGAAAAGTGGTTCGTGCTTAACTAAGGTGAGAGAATTTGAAATAAAATAGGTATATTACATTTTATGTAAGCGCTTTCATTTCTGTGTTCTCAAGCTTCTTGCTCACATTACCCTCCTATGTATTTACAGGCGGATTAACCAAAACATTTAGATTCGTTGTAATGATTAAAGCAGCTAAAATCCTGTTCGCTGTTATTTTTCTGCTAAGCATCGGTTTGGGCAAAGTCTTTGCTCAGAACATGCAGTTTAATATTGAGTTCAGTAACCCCAACCCTCAGCCAGGGGAGCAGGTTGAAATCAGTTTTATCGCGGAAAACGCAGCCAATCTGTTTTACTACGGACTTGAAGTCGGGTACGAACCGGCTCAGGTCGAATTCGCCGGCATTCAGCCGGGCCCGCTGATGGGCAGTAACCCGCTCAGCATTGCCGATAATCTCAATGAAACAACCATTGGTGCAAGTGTAGTCCGTACCAGTGGCACCGGTGAAGGCGACGGTGAAGTTGTAACGCTTCTCTTCAATATCTCTGAAAGCGCTGCAACCGGTCCGCTCAGCTTTACCGTTCAAAACCCGGATGTTCGTAACGGAGCCGGGAACCCTGTTGCCGTTATTGTTCCCTCAGGCTTTACGCTAAATGTGCAGCCCGAATCGGAGGATACACGCACAGTTGTATTTCAGGTGGACATGAGCGTTCAGCGCCAAAACGGCAACTTTGATACTGGTCTGAATGATGTCGTGTATGCGCGCGGTGCCTTTAACGGCTGGAGCCTCGATAACCCCATGACCCTCATTGAAAATGATATTTACGAAGCTGAAGTGGAAGTCAGCGGACCGCAGGGGCAGAATGTTGAGTATAAGTTTTTCATCCAGGCCGGTGACGGGCGTGAATTGACGAATACTGGTTGGGAAAACTTTGACGGGAACCGCACCTTCACATTAGGCGAACCCGATGTTATGCAGGTGCTTGATAAGGTATTCTTCAGCAATGAACTGCCTGATCAGCAGCCGGAATTGCGCCCGGTCGTTTTCCGCGTAAACCTACAGTACTACATCGACCCGGAGATTGATCTCTTTAACCCGTCTTTCATGGATGTTTATGTGCGGGGTACTTTCAATAACTTTGGCCTCGCCGATCAGATGGAAGTAATCGACGATGCGGTTTATGAACTCACGGTTATGGTACCCGGTAACGAAGGGGATTCCCCCGAATTCAAATTCTTCGTTTTTGTTCCTGAAGAATTTGAGGATGACTTTCCTTTCCCCAACGACGGCTGGGAGCTTTTGAATGATGACCCCGACCTGAACCGCAGCTTTGAGCTCGGTCCGGCCGGCCAAACCCAGGATTTGGGGATGTTCTTCTTTAACGATATGATGCCCCCCGAGCCGCAGCCTTTCCGCCCGGTAAGCTTTTTTGTGGATATGAGCGTGCAGGAGCAGCTTGGAATTTTCCAGCCCGAATCGGGCGATGAAGTTTTTGTGCTTGGCTCTTTCAACAATAGTGATTTTGGGGAACTTGTGCCCATGTTGCTCACCAACAATAGTGTTTACACCGCTATGCCCGATATTTTCGGGAATGAAGGAGAAGAAATTCTGTACAAGTTCTTCATTCAGGCCGGTGATAACCGTGATTTGCCCAACGGCGGATGGGAAGTAATCCCGGACCGCTCTTTTATGCTTGGTGAAGCTTTTGAGCCGCAGGAACTGCCCGTCGTTTTCTTTGACGACCTGGAGGAAGTGCCGCAGCCCGAGGTTCGTGAAGTCGTTTTTAGTGTTGATATGAGCGTGCAGACCGCTCTCGGAAACTTCACCCCCGGCAGCGATGATGTTATCGCACTGGCAGGCTCCTTCAACGACTGGAGCGCAGTCGCACTGAGCGAATCCGGTGTGGAGGGCATCTATTCAATCACCCTGAGTCTGGAAGGGCAGGAGGGTGCTTCGGAATTCTACAAATTCGTGCTTAATAACGACTTCGAGCTCGAGGGTTTGGATAACAGGAGCTTCACCCTTGGTCCGCCGGATGTACAGCAGGTACTGCCTGTCGTTTTCTATGACGACAACGATCAGATGCCCGAACCCGAGCCTGTTCGCCCCGTCACCTTCTCTGTGAACATGAGCGTGCAGCAGGCCCTGGGCTTTTTTGATCCCGCCCTGGGCGATGAAGTGAACGTGCGCGGCAACATCAACGGCACGAACTTCATGAACAACTTCTTCATGGATCCCGCCGGCAACGGTATTTTTGATGTAACGATAGATGTGGAAGGCGAAACCGGCCTCGATATCGAATACAAATTCTTTGTGAAAGCAGGCGAAGGCCGTGAATTCCCGAATGGCGGCTGGGAAGTTATCGACGGCGACCTTGACCTGAACCGCAGCTTTACCCTCGGAGAGGCAGGCGATGCCCAGGTGCTCGACACCTTCTTCTTCAACAACGATGAGGGCGCAGTTGTGCCGGAACCCGAAGTGCGCAACGTAACCTTCCTGGTGGATATGAGCGTGCAGCAGGCCTCCGGTTTCTATCAGCCGGAAGTTGGCGATGCGGTTTGGGTAGGCGCAACTTTTAACGATTTCGAGCCGGTCAATCAGATGACGCTCGTTACTGACGGCGTCTATTCTGTCGGAATTGATGCGGAAGGCGACGAAGGCTTCCCCGTCGAGTACAAATTCTTCATTACCGCGGGAGACGGTCGCGAGCTTCCGTTCGGCGGTTTCGAGCAGATCGGCGACAGCCCGACCCTCAACCGTGTGTTCGATCTTGGCCCTGACGGCGAGCCTCAGATACTGCCGCAGGTGTTCTTCAGCGATGACGAGGGCGAAGTTGTTCCCGAGCCTCAGTTCCGCAACGTCACCTTCTTCGTGGATATGAGCGTGCAGCTCGAAAGCGGCTTCTACAACCCGGCAGCCGGAGATACCGTCTGGGTAGGCGGCGACTTCAACGGCTTCCAGGCTGTTGATTTCATGAACCCGGCTTTCGATGGCGTTTATGCAGCTTCGCTTGATGTGGAAGGGGATGAAGGAGCCGTTCTCGGCTACAAATTCTTCATTACCGCCGGCGACGGCCGCGAGCTTCCGTTCGGCGGTTTCGAGCAAATCGGCGACGATCCGCTGCAGAACCGTGAACTCCTGCTCGGCCCCGAAAACATCCCCGTAGTGCTCGATGTCGTTTTCTTCAGCGATGATGAAGGCGAGGTGGTTCCGGAACCCGAAGTGCGCAGCGTCACCTTCCTGGTGGATATGAGCGTGCAGCAGGCCTCCGGTTTCTATCAGCCGGGAGTTGGTGATGCGGTTTGGGTAGGCGCAACATTTAACGATTTCGAGCCGGTCAATCAGATGACGTTCGTCGCTGACGGCGTCTATTCTGTCGGAATTGATGTGGAAGGCGACGAAGGCAGCCCGGTTGAGTACAAATTCTTCATTACCGCCGGCGACGGCCGCGAGCTTCCGTTTGGTGGTTTCGAGCAGATCGGCGACAGCCCGACCATCAACCGCGTATTTGAACTTGGCCCGGATGCTGAGCCTCAGATACTGCCGCAGGTCTTCTTCGGCGACGAAGAGCCGGTTGAACCCGAAATCGTAATCGTATGGCCCGGCGATACCAACAATGATGGTATCGTGAACGAGCAGGACGTGCTGCCCCTTGGCATCTACTGGAACTTAACCGGCCCGGCCCGTGAGAATGCAAGTACAGAGTGGGCAGGGCAGCCGGCAGTAGTTTGGGAACCCGTTGAAGCTACCTTTGCCGACACAGACGGTAGCGGCCTGGTGAACCAAACCGACCTGCTGGCCGTAGGTCTGAATTTCGGGAACACGCACGGTGGTGCAGCTTCGGAGTCCGGCCCGATTGCCGAACAAATCCTGCCTGCACTGCAGCCCGGCGACCGCGTGCTGATCACCCTCAGCGCACCCTCCGAAACCCTGATTCAGGGTCTTTCCTATGCCTTTGGCGTGGATGGTGCAGCGCCCGAAAATTACATGGTGAGCAGTTACGAGATTGGCAGCTGGGGCGAGGTATGGCAGGGTACAGGCAGGCTGATCGAGTTTGATACTGTTCGTGAAGGCACCCTTTCAGGTGCTCGTGTACACCGCGGACAAACACAAGCTGAAGCGGCAACAGAGCTGTTCAGTATCGAAATCGATGTAATTCAGCCGATTTCAGCCGGTGCAGCGTTTTTTGTTCAGCGCGTAGCTTATGTGAGCGAGGCCGCTTCGATCGAAAACTTTGAAACTATCGTGCTCGATATTGAAGTGCAGACCGGCTCATCGGCCTCTGA